>NZ_JAAGMD010000446.1 GCF_010548465.1 Streptomyces sp. SID14436
CACCGCCGCGACCCCGCCCAGCGCGACGGGCAGGTGCCGCACCGCCGCGTAGTGCCGGTAGCGGAAGTCGGGCCCGTACACGTCGAGGGCCTTGGCCGACCGGCGGACGATCTGCGCGTCGATGGTGGGCAGCGGCAGCGCCCACGCGTCCACCTCGGGGGCGTAGCGCGGTCCGCCCGCGGGGGCGGACACCCGGCGGTCCACCAGCCGCGGTTCGTGGCGCCGCCGGTCCCGGGCCGCCGCCCGCAGCTGCCGGTGCCGGGGCATCTGGTTGAGGGCCGAGGCGAAGGTGCCGCCGGAGAAGGCCGCGTCGGCCCGTACGTAGCCGTCCACGGTCAGCGGCACCCCGCGGGGCAGGCGGCGCACGGTGTAGTAGGCCCCCAGGTCGTGCGGCACGGAGTCGAAGCCGCACGCGTGCACGAGCCGCGCCCCGGTCTCCCTCGCGCGGGTGTCGTACCGCACGTACATGAGGTCCACGAACTCCGGCTCACCGGTCAGGTCGAGGTAGTCCGTGCCCAGGTCCGCGCAGGCGGCGACGAGTTCCTCGCCGTGGTGCACGTAGGGGCCGACCGTGGTCGCCACCACGCGGGACTGCTCGGCGAGGGCGCGCAGGGTCGCCGGTTCCGACACGTCCGCCCGCAGCACGCCGATCCCGGCGGCGCCCGGCAGCCCGTCGCGCAGGCGTTCCAGTTTCTCCGTGCTGCGGCCGGCGACGGCCCAGCGCAGCCCTTCGGGGGCGTGGGCGGCGAGGTACTCCGCGGTGAGTCGCCCGACGAAGCCGGTGGCTCCGAAGAGCACGATGTCGTACGGACGGTCGGTCCTGTCCAGCCTGCTCATGACACCCCTTGGTCGTGCAGCCGCGCCGCTGTCGGTGGCCGAGGCTAGCGTGTGAGACGCGGAGGCCGACGACGAGCCCGGAGGAAGCCGATGGCCGTGCCCAGGAACGCCCTGAAGAAGTGGGAAAAAGTGCGCGCGTACGCCCTCGGCCTGCCGGAGGCCGCCGAGGAACACCCCTGGGGGGAGAGCGTCGCCAAGGTCAACGGCAAGGTGTTCGTCTTCCTCGGCATGAACGACGGCAGCCACCCCTTCGGGGTGACGGTGAAGCTGACGGACGAGACGGCGCACGCCCACGCCCTGACCTGCCCCGGCGCCGAGCCCGCCGGGTACGGCCTGGGCCGGTCCGGCTGGGTCCGGGTGCCGTTGGAGCCGAAGGGAGCCCCGTCCGCGGAGGTGCTCTGCGACTGGGTGGAGGAGAGCTACCGCACGGTCGCGCCGAAGCGCCTGGCGGCGCGGCTGGACGACGCCTGAGCGGGACGCGGGCACACACCCCGGCGTAGAGTGTCTAAGCGCTTGCTCGCCCACCCTTGTGCGGGGTGGAACGTGTTCTTAACATCACGGGTGTTACATCGGTCGTGTCACGGACTGCTGGGGGCTCGATGACGGAGGCGACGACGCCGGGGCACGGCCCGCTCGGCGGCGTGCGCGTGGTCGAGCTGGCCGGCATCGGGCCCGGACCCTTCGCCGCCATGCTCCTCGCCGACCTGGGCGCCGACGTGGTCCGCGTGGACCGCCCCGGCGGCCCCGCGCTCGGCATCGACCCGGCGCACGACATCACCAACCGCAACAAGCGCTCCGTGATCGTCGACCTGAAGGCCCCGGACGGACCCGGCCGCGTCCTCGACCTGGCCGCCCGCGCCGACGTCCTCATCGAGGGCTACCGCCCCGGAGTCGCCGAGCGCCTCGGCGTCGGACCCGCCGACTGCCACGCCCGCAACCCGCGCCTGGTCTACGGCCGGATGACCGGCTGGGGCCAGCACGGCCCCCTCGCCGACCGCGCGGGCCACGACATCGCCTACATCGCCCTCACCGGCACCCTCGGCATGATCGGCGACCCCGACCGCCCCCCGCCCGCCCCGGCCAACCTGCTCGGCGACTACGCGGGCGGCTCCCTCTACCTGGCCCTCGGCGTCCTCGCCGCCCTGCACCACGCGCGGGCCACCGGCACCGGCCAGGTCGTCGACGCCGCCATCGTCGACGGCACCGCCCACCTGTCCTCGATGATCCACGGCATGCTGGCCGCCGGCGCCTGGCAGGACCGGCGCGGCGCCAACCTCCTCGACGGCGGCTGCCCGTACTACGGCACCTACGAGACGGCCGACGGCCGGTACATGGCCGTGGGCGCGCTGGAACCGCAGTTCTACGCCGAGTTCCTGCGCCTGCTCGGCCTGGCGGAGCAGCCCGGGGCCCGCACCGACGTCAGCCGCTGGCCGGCGCTCAGGACACAGGTCGCCGACCGCTTCCGGGCCCGCACCCGCGAGGAGTGGACGGCCGTCTTCGAGGGCTCGGACGCCTGCGTCGCCCCCGTCCTCTCGCTCGCCGAGGCACCGGACCACCCGCACCTGGCCGCCCGCGGCACCTTCACCGACCACGGCGGCCGCACCCAGCCCGCACCCGCACCGCGGTTCTCCGCCACCCCGACCACCGTCCGCACCGGGCCCGCCCGGCCGGGCGCCGACACCGACGGCGTGGCCCGCGACTGGGACGTGCCCCGACTGCCGACCCCGCCCTCGAACCCTCAGTGAAAGGCCTCCTCGTGAGCACCGAAGCGTACGTCTACGACGCGATCCGCACCCCGCGCGGGCGCGGCAAGGCAAGCGGCGCCCTGCACGGCACCAAGCCCATCGACCTGGTCGTCGGGCTCATCCACGAGATCCGCGACCGTTTCCCCGGTCTCGACCCGGCCGCGATCGACGACATCGTCCTCGGCGTGGTCGGCCCGGTCGGCGACCAGGGCTCCGACATCGCCCGGATCGCCGCCATCGCCGCCGGCCTGCCCGACACGGTCGCCGGCGTGCAGGAGAACCGCTTCTGCGCCTCCGGCCTGGAGGCCGTCAACCTGGCCGCCGCCAAGGTGCGGTCCGGCTGGGAGGACCTGGTCCTCGCGGGCGGCGTCGAATCGATGTCCCGGGTGCCCATGGCCTCCGACGGCGGCGCCTGGTTCAACGACCCGATGACCAACCTCGCCGTCAACTTCGTCCCCCAGGGCATCGGCGCCGACCTGATCGCCACCATCGAGGGCTTCTCCCGGCGCGACGTCGACGAGTACGCGGCCCTCTCCCAGGAGCGCGCGGCCGCCGCCTGGAAGGACAACCGCTTCGCGCGGTCCGTCGTCCCCGTGAAGGACCGCACCGGCCTCGTCGTCCTCGACCACGACGAACACCTGCGCCCCGGCACCACCGCCGACTCCCTCGCCAAGCTGAAGCCGTCCTTCGCGGACATCGGCGAACTCGGCGGCTTCGACGCGGTGGCGCTGCAGAAGTACCACTGGGTGGAGCGGATCGACCACGTCCACCACGCGGGCAACTCCTCCGGCATCGTCGACGGCGCCGCCCTCGTCGCCATCGGCTCCAAGGAGGCCGGGGAGCGGGCCGGGCTCACCCCGCGCGCGCGGATCGTCTCCGCCGCTGTGTCCGGCTCCGAGCCCACCATCATGCTCACCGGGCCCGCGCCCGCCACCCGCAAGGCGCTCGCCAAGGCCGGGCTGACCATCGACGACATCGACCTCGTCGAGATCAACGAGGCGTTCGCCGCGGTCGTGCTGCGCTTCGTCAAGGACATGGGCCTGTCCCTGGACAAGGTCAACGTCAACGGCGGCGCCATCGCACTGGGTCACCCGCTCGGCGCCACCGGCGCGATGATCCTCGGCACCCTCATCGACGAACTGGAGCGCCAGGACAAGCGCTACGGCCTGGCCACCCTGTGCGTCGGCGGCGGCATGGGCATCGCCACCGTCGTCGAACGCCTCTGAGCCCAGCGACCGCACGCGACTTCCTACGCAGACCCGGAGACCCCCTCATGACCCAGAGCACCACCATCCGCTGGGAACAGGACCGCAGCGGTGTCGTCACCCTCGTCCTCGACGACCCCGGCCAGTCCGCGAACACCATGAACCAGGCGTTCCGCGACTCCCTCGCCGTGATCACCGACCGGCTGGAGGCCGAGAAGGACTCCATCCGCGGCATCATCGTCACCTCCGCCAAGAAGACCTTCTTCGCCGGCGGCGACCTGCGCGACCTGATCCGGGTCACCCCCGAGACGGCACAGGACATGTTCGACGGCTCCATGGCCGTCAAGCGCCTGCTCCGCCGCATCGAGACCCTCGGCAAGCCCGTCGTGGCGGCGATCAACGGAGCGGCCCTCGGCGGCGGTTACGAACTCGCCCTGGCCTGCCACCACCGCATCGCCCTCGACGCCCCCGGCTCCAAGATCGGCTGCCCCGAGGTCACCCTCGGCCTGCTCCCCGGAGGCGGCGGCATCGTCCGCACCGTGCGCCTGCTCGGCATCGCCGACGCCCTGCTCAAGGTCCTGCTCCAGGGCACCCAGTACAGCCCCCGGCGCGCCCTGGAGAACGGCCTGGTCGACGACGTCGCCGAGACCCCCGAGGAACTCCTCGCCAAGGCCCGGGCCTTCATCGACGCCCACCCCGAGTCCGCCCAGCCCTGGGACCGGCCCGGCCACCGCATCCCCGGCGGCACCCCATCGAACCCGAAGTTCGCCGCCAACCTGCCCGCGTTCCCCGCCACCCTGCGCAAGCAGACCAACGGCGCCCCCTACCCGGCCCCGCGCAACATCCTCGCCGCGGCCGTCGAGAGCGCCCAGGTCGACTTCGAGACCGCCCAGGTCATCGAGACCCGCTACTTCGTCGAACTGGCCGCCGGGCAGATCTCGAAGAACATGATCCAGGCGTTCTTCTTCGACCTCCAGGCCGTCAACTCCGGCGCGAACCGCCCCCGCGGCGTCGAGCCCCGCCAGGTGCGGCGGGTCGCCGTCCTCGGCGCCGGCATGATGGGCGCCGGCATCGCCTACTCCTGCGCCCGCGCGGGCATCGACGTGGTCCTCAAGGACGTGTCCCCGGAGGCGGCCGCCCAGGGCAAGGGCTACTCGGAGCGGCTGTGCGAGAAGGCCGTCGCCAAGGGCCGCACCACCCGGGAGAAGGCCGACGCGCTGCTCGCCCGCATCACCCCCACTGCCGAGGCGGCCGACCTGGCCGGCTGCGACGCGGTCATCGAGGCGGTCTTCGAGGACACCGGGCTCAAGCACAAGGTGTTCCAGGAGATCCAGGACGTCGTCGCCCCCGACGCCCTGCTCTGCTCCAACACCTCCACGCTGCCCATCACCGCCCTCGCCGAAGGCGTCGAGCGCCAGGACGACTTCATCGGCCTGCACTTCTTCTCGCCGGTCGACAAGATGCCGCTGGTCGAGATCATCAAGGGCGAGCGCACCGGTGAGGAGGCGCTGGCCCGCGCCTTCGACCTGGTCCGCCAGATCCGCAAGACGCCGATCGTCGTCAACGACTCCCGCGGCTTCTTCACCTCCCGCGTCATCGGCCACTTCATCAACGAGGGCGTCGCCATGGTCGGCGAGGGAGTCGAACCCGCCTCCGTCGAGCAGGCCGCAGCGCAGGCCGGCTACCCGGCCAAGGTGCTGTCCCTGGTGGACGAGCTGACCCTCACCCTGCCGCGCCGGATCCGGCAGGAGTACCGGCGGGCCGTCGAGGACGCGGGCGGCACCTGGACCCCGCACCCCGCCGAGGCCGTCATCGACCGCATGGTCGACGAGTTCGGCCGCACCGGGCGCAGCGGCGGCGCCGGCTTCTACGAGTACGGGGAGGACGGCCGGCGCGGAGCCCTGTGGCCGGGCCTGCGCGAGCACTTCACCCGCCCCGGGCACGAGATCCCGTTCCGCGACATGCAGGAACGCATGCTCTTCGCCGAGGCGCTGGACACCGTGCGGCTGCTGGAGGAGGGCGTGCTGACCTCCGTCGCGGACGCCAACATCGGTTCCGTCCTGGGCATCGGCTTCCCGGGCTGGACCGGCGGCGTGCTGCAGTACATCAACGGCTACGAGGGGGGCCTGCCCGGCTTCGTGGCCCGTGCCCGTGAATTCGCCGACCGCTACGGGGAGCGCTTCACGCCGCCCGCGCTGCTGGTGGAGAAGGCCGAGCGGGGCGAGGTGTTCACCGACGCCCGCTGAGCCACCGGTCACGGCCCCGCACCGGCACGCGCCGGCGCGGGGCCGTGACCGGCCGGCGGGCGTCGGTCGCCGCCCGCCCGGGGGTCACTGCTCGTCGAGCCACTCCCGCAGTTCCTCGCGCAGGGACCGCTGGAAGGAGGTGAGCAGGGCCTGCACCACGAGCGGATGCATGTGGGCGGACAGGGACCGCACGTCCCGCGCGTCTTGCTCCGCCACCGCGTCGCGCAACAGCTCGGACAGGGCGCGGGCGGCGGCACGGGAATGCTCCACCAGCACGGCGCGGGCCGCCCGGACCGTCTCCTGCGCCAGCGGCACGTCCAGCAGCTCGACGCCCAGCCGGAGCAGCCCGGTGTCCACCCGGAAGGCGTCGCCGTCCGGTTCGGCCACCCCGACCGCCGCGAGCCGGCGCAGGTCCTCCTCGGACAGCTCGCGCCCCGCCCGGCGTTCGAGTTCCGCGCGGGGGACCGTCTCCACGGTGTCCGGCGCCCAGGAGGCCACCACCGCCCGCTGCAGGGCCAGCTCCCGCACGGTCAGGTCCGCGGGCAGCCGGCTCAGATACCGCTCGATGGCCGCCAGGGTCATGCCCTGCCGCTGCAACTCCTCGATGAGCGCCAGCCGGGCCAGGTGCTCCCCGCCGTACCGGCCGACCCGCCGGGGCCCGAGCGCGGGCGGCGGCAGCAGGCCCCGGGTGCCGTAGAAGCGGACCGTGCGCACGGTGACGCCCGCCCGCGCCGCCAGTTCGCCGACCGTCAGGGCCGGTTCCTCCCCGTCCTGGCCCGGGGCCGCTCCGGTACGCCTGGGGGACCCCTCGGTGTCGGTCGTCATGGGCAGCAGTATCGCCGCCCCACGCGTTCCCGGGCACCTCACCCGCACCACGGCCGGTGACGACCGTGCCCGGAGTGAGACCGAAGCGTGCTGTGGAAGAGGTGAATATCGCGTCTGGCGTGGTAGGGGCATGGCGGGAAGGGCATACGCTGCTGCATCGGCTCGATGAAAGGTGCCGCCTGTGACGCAGGACCAAGACAAGGACAAGGAGACGGCGGGTCCGCTGCCGGGTTCGGAAACGGGACTGCCGGGCCGGGGGCGACCGCAGACCGACCGGGTCGTCTTCGGGGTCACGGCGGCGCTCACCCTCGCGTTCGTCCTCTGGGGAGCCGTCTGGACCGACTCGCTCGAGGACGTCTCCGCCAGCGCGCTCAGCGGGCTGATCCACAACGGCGGGTGGGCCTTCATGCTCGCCGCCTCCGGTTTCGTGGTGTTCGCCCTGTGGCTCGCCGCCAGCCGGTACGGCAGGATCCACCTCGGCGCGGAGGGCGAGGAGCCCGAGTTCCGCACCGTCTCCTGGGTCGCCATGATGTTCAGCGCCGGCATGGGCATCGGCCTGATGTTCTACGGCGTCAGCGAACCGCTGGCGCACTACGTGGACGCCCCGCCGGGCACCGACCCGGCCGACTCCGGGGAGCGCATGGAGGTCGCCATGGCGACCACGCTGTTCCACTGGACGCTCCACCCCTGGGCCATCTACGCCGTGGTCGGTCTCGCCATCGCCTACAGCACCTTCCGCCGGCGCCGCCGGCAGACCATCAGCGCCGTGTTCACGCCGCTGATCGGGGAGAAGGCGTCGAACGGCATCGGCGGCCGGGTCATCGACATGCTCGCCATCATCGCCACGATCTTCGGCTCGGCGGCCTCCCTGGGCCTCGGCGCGCTGCAGATCGGGTCGGGCGTGCAGGAGCTGGGCTGGCTGGAGAAGGTCAGCACCGGGCTGCTGGTCAGCATCATCGCCGTGCTGACGCTCGCGTTCGTCGCCTCCGCCGTCTCCGGCGTGGAGAAGGGCATCCAGTGGCTGTCCAACACCAACATGGTGCTGGCCCTGATCCTCGCCCTGTTCGTGTTCGCGGCCGGACCCACGATCGTCGTGCTCGACCTGATCCCGACGTCCGTCTTCTCCTACCTGGGCGAGCTGCCGCAGCTGGCCGGCCGCACCGAGGCGAGCGGCGGCGAGGGCGTGGCGGGCTGGCTGGGCAGCTGGACCGTCTTCTACTGGGCGTGGTGGATCTCCTGGACGCCCTTCGTCGGCATGTTCATCGCCCGCATCAGCCGGGGCCGCACGATCCGGCAGTTCGTCGGCGGCGTGATCCTGGTGCCGAGCACGGTCAGCCTGGTCTGGTTCGCCGTCTTCGGCGGTTCGGCGATGAAGCTCCAGGAGCAGGGCCGCCTCGGCGAGGAGGCCACGCCCGAGGGTCAGCTGTTCGCCGTCCTCAACGAGTTCCCGATCGCCACGGCCGCCAGCCTGCTGGTGATGATCCTCGTCGGCATCTTCTTCGTGTCGGGCGCGGACGCCGCCTCGGTGGTCATGGGCACCCTCTCGCAGAAGGGCTCCCTCGAACCGAGCCGTCTGGTCGTCGTGTTCTGGGGTGTGGTCACCGGCGCGGTCGCCGCGATCATGCTGCTGGTGGGCAGCGGCCAGGGCGACGCGCTGACCGGCCTGCAGAACCTCACGATCCTCGCGGCGGCACCGTTCGTCATCGTGATGATCTTCATGTGCGTGGCGCTCATGCGGGACCTGCGGCGCGACCCGCTCATCGTGCGCGGCGAGATGGGCTCCGAGGCGGTCGACCTGGCCGTCATCGAGGGCCACCGGAAGTACGACGGTGAGTTCGAACTGCGCATCGGGCCCGGTCGCGGCACCGATGTGGAGGGGGACCCGATCGGCAAGCACTGACCCCCGCACACACCGCTGACTTCAGGGGACGGCACGGGTGCCGTCCCCTGAAGCATGTCCGGCGGGGTCAGCGGCCGCCCTTCTTCGGGTCGACCAGACCGGCGCGGCGCAGGGCGTCGGCCATCGCGCTGTTCGCGGGCGGTGCCGCCTGACGGCCGCCACCGCCACCGCCGCCGCGGCGGCCCTGGCGCTGCTGCGGCGGGCGCCCGCCGCGCTGCCGGCGCTCACCGCCGCCCGGCTGCCCCTGCTGTCCCTGCGGTGCCGCCTCGTCGTCGAGGCGCAGCGTCAGCGAGATCCGCTTGCGCGGGATGTCCACGTCGAGGACCTTCACCTTGACGATGTCGCCCGGCTTGACCACGTCCCGCGGGTCCTTGACGAACGTCTTCGACATCGCGGAGACGTGCACCAGGCCGTCCTGGTGGACCCCGACGTCGACGAAGGCGCCGAAGGCGGCCACATTGGTCACCACGCCCTCCAGCACCATCCCGGAGGACAGGTCGGAGATCTTCTCCACGCCCTCCTTGAACGCCGCCGTCCGGAACGCCGGACGCGGGTCGCGCCCCGGCTTCTCCAGCTCCTTCAGGATGTCGCCGACGGTCGGCAGACCGAACGTCTCGTCCACGAAGTCCTCGGCGCGCAGCGAGCGCAGCACCCCCGTGTTGCCCACCAGGGAAGTGACCTCCTGGCCGGTGGCCCGCACCATGCGCCGCACCACCGGGTAGGCCTCCGGGTGCACGCTGGAGGCGTCCAGCGGGTCGTCGCCGCCGCGGATCCGCAGGAAGCCCGCGCACTGCTCGTAGGCCTTGGGGCCCAGCCGCGGCACCTTCTTCAGCTCACCGCGCGAACGGAACGGGCCGTTGCCGTCCCGGTGGGCGACGATGTTCTCGGCGAGCCCGGACGTGATGCCGGAGACCCGGGCGAGCAGCGGGGCCGACGCCGTGTTGACGTCCACCCCCACGCCGTTCACGCAGTCCTCGACGACCGCGTCCAGCGAACGCGACAGCTTCACCTCGGACAGGTCGTGCTGGTACTGGCCGACGCCGATCGACTTCGGGTCGATCTTCACCAGCTCGGCCAGCGGGTCCTGGAGCCGCCGCGCGATCGACACCGCGCCGCGCAACGACACGTCCATGTCCGGCAGTTCCTGCGACGCGAAGGCGGAGGCGGAGTACACCGACGCCCCGGCCTCCGACACCATCACCTTCGTCAGCTTCAACTCGGGGTGCTTGGTGATGAGTTCGCCGGCCAGCTTGTCCGTCTCGCGGGAGGCGGTGCCGTTGCCGATCGCGATCAGCTCGACCGCGTGCTCCTTCGCCAGCCGCGCCAGCCTGGCGATCGCCTCGTCCCACCGGTTCGCCGGGACGTGCGGGTGGATCACGTCCGTGGCGACGACCTTGCCGGTCGCGTCGACCACGGCGACCTTCACCCCGGTGCGGAAACCCGGGTCCAGGCCGAGCGTGGCCCGCGTGCCCGCCGGGGCGGCCAGCAGCAGGTCGCGCAGGTTGGCGGCGAAGACCCGCACCGCCTCGTCCTCGGCGGCCGTGCGCAGCCGGAGCCGGATGTCGATGCCGAGGTGCACCAGGATGCGGGTGCGCCAGGCCCAGCGGACCGTGTCCAGCAGCCACTTGTCGCCCGGGCGCCCCCGGTCGGCGATGCCGAACCGGTGCGCCACGACGCCCTCGTAGGAGGACGGGCCGTCCGTGGGCTCCTCGGGCTCCAGGACGAGGTCGAGGACCTCCTCCTTCTCACCGCGCAGCATCGCCAGGATCCGGTGCGAGGGCAGGTCGGTGAACGGCTCGGCGAAGTCGAAGTAGTCGGCGAACTTGGCGCCCGCCTCCTCCTTGCCCTCCCGCACCCGGGCGGCCAGCCGCCCGCGCACCCACATGCGTTCGCGCAGTTCGCCGATCAGGTCGGCGTCCTCCGAGAACCGCTCGGTGAGGATCGCCCGCGCCCCGTCCAGGGCGGCCTGCGGGTCCGCGACGCCCTTGCCGGCGTCGACGAACGCGGCGGCCGCGGCGAGCGGTTCGACGCCCGGGTCGCCGAGCAGCCCCTCCGCCAGCGGCTCCAGGCCGGCCTCCCGGGCGATCTGGGCCTTGGTGCGCCGCTTCGGCTTGTACGGCAGATAGACGTCCTCCAGGCGCGCCTTCGTCTCGGCGCCCCGGATGCGGGCCTCCAGCTCCTCGGTCAGCTTGCCCTGCTCGCGCACCGACTCCAGGATCGCCGTGCGCCGGTCCTCCAGCTCCCTCAGATAGCGCAACCGCTCCTCGACGGCGCGCAGCTGCGCGTCGTCGAGCATCTCGGTGGCCTCCTTGCGGTAGCGGGCGATGAAGGGCACCGTCGAACCGCCGTCGAGCAGCTCCACCGCTGCTCTGACCTGCCGCTCCCGTACGCCGAGCTCCTCGGCGATCCTGCCTTCGATGGACCCTGTGGGGGGTGTCGTCACGATCCCGTACCGCCTTATCCGTTCCGGCTTGCGCGGCAATTCTGACAGGCCGCACGGACAGTCGGGGGAGCAGGGAGCCCCGAGTCCCCGGGCGGCGCGGAGCGGCGTGTCCGCCCCGCGCCCGGGGACCCCGGCTCAGGCGCGCCGCGTGCTGCCCGACGCGCCGCCGAAGAGGCGGGCGAGAGCGCGGAACGGCAGCGTCACGACGGTGGCGATGGCGCCGCCGATCTGGCGCAGTACGTCTGCGATGGCTCGGAACACAGGATTCCCCTTTCGTGCTCCCGACGGGCGTGCCGGGAGACCTGCGAGTACCCTCAGCCCTTGCCGACCATGCCTGCCGGGAACGCGCCCGCCGCCAGGGCCCGGCCGGTCAGTCCCGAGGCCAGTTCGGTGAGGCGTTCGACGCCCTCGGCGCCCAGGTGCTCGTAGGGCGCCCGGTCCAGCCGGTCGGTCTCCGCCTCCAGCTCGCGGCGCAGCGCCACCCCCGCGTCGGTCAGCTCCCCCTCGCCGTCCAGCAGACCCCGCGCCCGCAGCCGCCCGGCCGCCGCGTCCCAGTCGTCGCGCTGCCAGCCGCGGGTGCCGAGCGCCCACTGCGGCGCCATGCCCTTGCCGGTCGCGGTGTGGCTGACCAGGGCCTCCATCGGGTCCAGCTCCGCCGCGAGGAGAGCGGCGAGGTGGCCGTCGCCGCGGTGCTCGCGCAGCAGGGTCGCCGCGTGCCAGAGCGCCAGGTGCGGTTCCTCGGGCACCGGCAGCTGGGCGTGCGCCGCGTACAGCGGCCGCGCGACGG
>NZ_JAAGMD010000478.1 GCF_010548465.1 Streptomyces sp. SID14436
GCCGTGGGCCTCGGGCCCCGGCACGTACCCCATGGGGGGCATCGCCGCGGCGCCGCCGCCGGCGGAGGCCTGCACGCCCCGCTCGATCCGGTCGAGGCGGGCCATCACCGACCGCTCGTCGCCGTACGCGGCGGGAAGCAGCACGCGCGCGCAGATCAGTTCGAGCTGGAGGCGGGGCGAGGCGGCGCCGCGCATCTCGCTGAGCCCCTCGTTGACCAGGTCGGCGGCACGGCTCAGCTCGGCGGCGCCGAAGGTGCCCGCCTGGGCCTGCATCCGCTCCAGCACGTCGGCGGGGGCGTCGATGAGCCCCTTGTCGGCGGCGTCGGGCACGGCGGCGAGGATCACCAGGTCCCGCAGCCGCTCCAGCAGGTCGGTGACGAAGCGCCGCGGGTCGTTGCCGCCCTCGATCACCCGGTCCACGACCTCGAAGGCCGCCGCCCCGTCGCCGGTGGCGAAGGCCTCCACGACGGAGTCGAGAAGCGAACCGTCGGTGTAGCCGAGCAGGGAAGTGGCCATGGCATACGTCACACCGTCCTCGCCGGCGCCCGCGAGGAGCTGGTCCATGACGGACATCGAGTCCCGCACGGACCCCGCGCCCGCCCGCACGACAAGCGGCAGCACGCCGTCCTCGACCGCGATGCCCTCCCGGCCGCACACGTCACCGAGGTAGTCGCGGAGCGTGCCGGGCGGCACGAGCCGGAACGGGTAGTGGTGCGTCCGCGACCGGATGGTCCCGATGACCTTCTCCGGCTCGGTGGTGGCGAAGATGAACTTCAGGTGCTCCGGCGGCTCCTCCACCACCTTCAGCAGGGCGTTGAAGCCCTGCGGGGAGACCATGTGGGCCTCGTCGATGATGTAGATCTTGTACCGGCTGTGGGCGGGCCCGAAGAACGCCTTCTCCCGCAGGTCACGGGCGTCGTCCACACCACCGTGGGAAGCGGCGTCGATCTCGATGACGTCGATCGAACCGGGCCCGTTGCGGGCGAGGTCCTGACACGACTGGCACTGCCCGCACGGCGTCGGCGTCGGCCCCTGCTCGCAGTTCAGGCACCGGGCGAGGATCCGGGCACTGGTCGTCTTGCCGCATCCGCGCGGGCCGCTGAACAGGTACGCGTGATTGACCCGGTTGTTCCGCAGCGCCTGCTGCAACGGGTCGGTGACATGCTCCTGCCCGATGACCTCGGCGAACGACTCCGGGCGATAGCGGCGGTACAGCGCGAGAGACGACACGCCTACGAGGTTATAGGCGCCCACCGACATCCGGCCCCGCCCGCCCGACCGGCCCCCGCACACGCGAGCGCCCCCCACGCACCCGCCAGAGCCGACCTACCCTTGCTGCCTTCCGGCCCTGGGGGAGTTCAGTCAGATAGCGCCGCGTGAGGGGCTGCGCAAAGGCTACCCCATCCCGGGGCCGGGGAACGAGTTCGCGAGCACGCCTCCGGGTCATGTAATGTTTCCGGCGGAGGATTCGCCTAGAGGCCTAGGGCGCACGCTTGGAAAGCGTGTTGGGGGCAACCCCTCACGAGTTCGAATCTCGTATCCTCCGCCAGTGCCTCACCGGGCACGATGTCGAAGGGCCCCACCGTTCGCGGTGGGGCCCTTCGACGTGCGTGGTTGCAGTTTTGGTTGCAGTTCCGATGATCCGAGCGCCGACCGCAAGAGATCATGCTCAAGAGCAGCCGGCCCGACCGGGAGGCGCAGACAGCCGCACGAGGAGAAGGCGATGCCCGCTGACGGAGTCACCCTGCACGGTCCCCTCGGAGAGTTCGCACGTGAGCTGAGTCCGTCAGACGATCTGCACGCCGAGGAGATCTACGCCGCAGCCCTCTCCGTGTGGTCGACCGCGATCGCACCCACCGTGAAGGTTCAGTCGTACCTTCCGGGGTTGCGACCGCCTCTGGTGTGGACCGCCTTTGTGGGGGACAGCTGGAACCCGCCTGAAGGCCCTGAATTGTCTGTGGTTCGTGCACTGCGGCTGCGGGAGAACTTCACGTCAGTTGCAGGTCGCGACCCGGTCACCAGCGTGGTGCACCTCTTCGCGGCAGTGGACTCAGCACGCCAGTATCCATCCAGGCACACTTCCGCCTTGCGTAGCACGTTGCTGCACAGCTCACCGTTCCGCTGGACCCGGGAAGGTAAGCCCCAACTCCAGAGTGAGCTCAACCACGCCCTGCGTCAGGCTTGGGACGGCAGCAACTTCTTGAGGGCTGGCACGAAAAAGCGGACCTCCGTCCAGAGAGAACAGGACCGCATACCTCCCATGGTGGGGGCCCTCTGGAGCATCGACGAGGGGGCCTGGAACCAGCGGCCCTACTCGCCCGGCGACGACGCCTTCTACTCCCGCTTCCTCCCGTTCAAGCTCCGCGGTCTCGCCCGCCACGGTCGCCCTGCGCAGACCGGCCCCACTCCCGAGCTGGTCGACGCGTATGCATGGGCGATCGGAAGCCAACGGGAAGTGAAGTTGGGGCGAGCTGCAGCAGAGAGGTGGGGCGAGGTCAGAGCTCTTGAGGACTCGACACTGCTAGACAGCCCATCCCCAAGGGACGCCGCCTTCACGATCCGGGTAGGGGAGCACACCCTTCGAGTGGCAGCGGCACTCGCCGCCGCAGAGATGTCACCCGTCATCGAGCCGAGCATGATCGACGCCGCTTGGTCCCTGGTGTGGCGCTCCCTTCGCGATGTTGCCGACCTCGCCCATGCGGACAGCACCCTGCTTGAGGACCCCCTTGCCAAGACCAGCGTGGCCGTGCCGACCGACGCGGGCTCGGCTGGCGTTCACGTGGAGCCTTCGTGGCACGCAGAGAGCGCCGACCCGGACTTCCCCGATACACCTGTCCAGCGGAGAACTGCAGTAGTGCAGGCCCAATACCGAGATTCCCGGGTCACACGCCAGGTCAAGGCGTGGTACAACAACACCTGCCAGTTCTGCGGAACGATGATCGAACTGCCAACGCCGCTCTTCGCGTACAGCGAAGCCGCGCACATACAGGCGCTTGGAGCGCCCCACAACGGTCCCGACAGAGTCGAAAACGTGCTCTGCCTCTGTCCGAATTGTCACGTCCGCTTCGACATGGGTGCCCGCTTCCTCACGGATGAACTCCGCATCGTTGACTCTGCCACAGGTAATGATCTCGGCCCTCTGGCGGTTCATGCTCAGCACCGAATCCGCCTTGAGTACGTCCGGCAGCACCGCTCCCGCTGGGCCTATAAGTAGCGCTCATCGCGCACCGAGCTATGTCGCTCCGGACGAGGCGACTACTGCCGACCAGCGCCCGCCCAGCCGTCAAAGTCTCTGGCGGCCGTTGAGGACCGAGCGGCACACGCGGCAGTACATCGCCGCGTACCGCCCGTACCTGCGCATCAGCTGGCCGCACCCGGCGCACGGCCCCAGCTCCCACATCGGGCATCCCAGCGCGGCGGAGGCGGCGGCCCGCTCGACTGGCGTGATCCGCATCTGATCACGGGAGCCCTGCACAGGCATGCGGGGAAGGGTGAAGCCGCCAGTCGGCTGGCCGAGATCGCGGAGGGGCCGGGCGTCGCTGACGAACCAGCCCTCTTCTCCTGCCCTGCAGGAACGGTCGATCTCCTGCTCGGCGAAGGTGATCACGTCGTCGTCCTCTTTGACCGAGGCAGAGGGAAGAGGCGTCCGTTCACCGACGATCTCCTCCCACTGCATGCGCTCGTCCGCCGGCACCCACATGTGCAGACCAGCCCGGCCGTTGCCCCGGCTGGGCACGTAGACCGGGACGCTCTCCCCGGTGGCGCTCTGCAAGACCAGGTCTTCGATGTAGACCGGCTTCTTCTCGGGCACGCACAGCGCGGGCACGAACCAGTCGGCGTGAATCGCACCACAGTGACCGGCGCCCTCGCTGACGAGGCAGTGGCGGTCGCTGCTCGGTACGCACTTCCAGACTTGCAGGTGGCGGTACCCGCCACGGACCACCATCTCCTTGCCGTCGGCGATGTCCTTCCACGGCATGTCATCCACGCGTGCCCACGGCGCTCGGTCGATCAAGGAAGCCGTCCGGTCCTTCGCGACCCAGAGGGGTGTGATGCCGTTCTCCACGGCGTTGACCGAGCGGCGGTGCACGCTGCTGGGGCTGATGTGGTGGTACTGGATCTCCCAGCCGATCCGTATGCCACTGGGACCGGTGACGACGGCGTCCGTGACACTCCGCCGGTCGGCTACGGGAACCTCGGCCTCGGAGTCGAGCCCGTACCGCGCAGCGGTCTCGACGACGCGCTCCTTCGTGGCCTTGTGCTGAGCGCTCTCCGCCGGGGTCGGCTTGTGTGTGACCGGCAGGTGAGAGGCAACCAGGGGCCTTCGGCCGCCTACCCGGCCGCGGCGGATGAACATCCACGGAGACTTCCCGCCCGTCTCTGACTGGCACTCCCGCCCCTCGTGGTGCGCCAGGCATTCGAGCAATTGCGGGTCGCGGTCGGTGACTCGCGCGGTGATCTCGCCGAGCAGCTCCGGACGGCCCGGATGCCCGAGATCGGGTAACGACAGATTGATCTCTATGCCATATCCGGTGTGCCACACCCCGTTAGCCATTCCTCCACGATAGGAAGGTCCACTGACACTCAACAGGGCGCGCGTCAGGGGGACATGGCGGGATCGAGCTCCCTTGGCATGGCCCTGTCGCGGTATCAATAGACGGGCAAACGATCGCTGACCACGGTCTCGGGATCACAGGGGTGGGGTAGCAAGTGACTGATCAGTCGGTATTCGTCCTGGGGAGCGATCTGCAGGCTCTGGAGCCGGCCGCATTCGAGACCGAGGCTGAGTTCCAGGAGCTCCTAGCGCGGCACCCCCGGGTGCTGGACTTCGGCTCTCTGGCTGATGGCCAGCCGTTGCGGCTGGTGCTGGTAGCGCGGGAGATGGGTGTTTCGACGAGTGCGGAGAGCAGTCCGGCGTACTGGCTGGACCATCTCTTCGTCGACGCCGACGGGGTGCCGACACTGGTGGAGGTCAAGCGGGCGAGCGACACCCGGATCCGGCGCGAGGTTGTAGGCCAGATGCTGGACTACGCAGCGAACGCGGCGCGTTACTGGCCCGGAGCCCTGCTTCAGCGCTCCTTCGAAGAGACCTGCGTCGCGGACGGCCGATCGCTGGAAGAGGCGTACGGGGAGCTGCTCGGCGACCGCTCCCCGGACGAGTTCTGGTCGATAGTCGAGGAACGGCTGGCCGCAGGGCAGATGCGGCTGCTGTTCGTCGCGGACCGGATCCCGCTGGAGCTGAGGGCGATCGTCGAGTTCCTGAACCGTCAGATGCGGCAGACCGACGTGTACGCGGTCGAGCTGACTCAGTACCGAGGCGACGGGGACCTTCGCGTCCTCGTCCCGCGCATCCACGGGGAGGTCGCCACGGCAGCGAAGTCCCCATCCGGCCGGCGCACCACGCAGCGAACCACGCGTGACGACATGGACGCGGTGATCCAGGCTCGGCTCGCCCCGGAACCGAGGCGGATCGCGACCGCACTACTCGATCACGCGGCAGCCAGGGGACGGCTGGAGGGCGGTACGGCCACGTACCCGAGCATGTCCGTCTCCTACCCGATCGCTGGCCGCCAGGTGCCGCTCTGGACGCTGTCCCTGTACGACAGCCCCGCCAAGGAGGAGCTCGCCTTCAGCTTCGGATCGATCACCCATCACCTCGGCCTCGACGTGACGGCGGCGTTCGCGGAGTCTCTGCCGGCCGTTCCCGAGCTGCAGAAGAAGCTGGAGGTGCAGCGGGAGAAGGGATACAAGGGCTGGCCGTCGGTCCCTCTGACCGCCCTGGCAGCCGAACCCGGTGCTGTGGAAGGGATCCTGGCTGCGATCCAGCAGCTCATGGACGGCCGGGGATCGTCCGATCGTGTTGGTTGAGCCGGGATGCGGTCGGCAGGCGGGGCCCACGGCTCTCTACTCAGCCCCGAAGCGGACCGATTGCCCCGCTGGCAATTCCGCCAACCAGCGCGCGCATCACCGCCTTCGAGAAGAGCAACGTCCCACGGCTGATGTCCTTGGAGTCGCGTACTGCCGCGTGTCCGCCCAGTTCCGCGACCTCCACGCAGTCATTCGCACCGCCGCTGTACGAGCTCTTCCGCCACCGCGCGTGCGCGAGATCGACGTCGTGCGGGGCAGTCGTGCTGGGCGTGCTCACTCTTCGAGCTCCTTGCTGATGCGTGCGATGCGGGTGCGGGTCTCCGACGGGTCGAGGGCAGTGCTCCTCAACTGGTCAAAGATGTCCGTGTAGTTCTCCACATCCTCTGGGGACTCGAGATACACGGAGTTCTTGGGGTTCTCCAGCCACACCAGGTCCGGCGTGGGGTGCGGGAACGTCAGGATGACGAACGGGCCGTACAGCCCGGGATGCGCGCCGAGAGAGAAAGGCAGGAGCTGCACGGTGACGTTCGGCCGCTCGCTCGTCTCCACCAGCTTCCGCATCTGGTCGCGCATCACGTCAAGGGAGCCGACCGTCCTGCGCAGCACGGCTTCGTCGAGGATCGCCCAGAGCCTGGCAGGGGCCTCACCGCCCAGGCGGCTGTTCTGCCGCTCCATGCGGACCCTGACCAGGGACTCGACCTGTGGCGGGGACAGGTCCTTCCTCATCTGGGAGATCACGGCACGGGCGTAGTCCTCGGTCTGGAGCAGCCCCGGCACGAGCATCGGCTGGTAGCTGGCGAGGTGCGTCGCGCCGGCCTCCAGTGCGAGGTACCCGTCGTAGCGCGTCGGGGTGAGCACCGTCGAGTACTTCCGCCACCAGGGCTTCTGCTGCTCCTTGTCCGCCCGTACGAGGTCGAGCACGTCGGCGCGCCGATGCTCGTCGTCGACGCCGTACAGGTCCAGCAGTGCCCGGACGAGGACCGGCGTCGTACCACGTTCACCGTTCTCGATCCGGCTCAGCGACCCCTGGTTGACCTCCAGTTGGTCGGCGACCTCGGTGAGGGTGAGCCCGGTCGCGTCACGCAGTTCCTTCAGCCGTGCCGCGAGCTGTCGCCGGTACACCGACTGCGGGACCAGGCTTCTCTTCAAGGCCATGCCGGAAGTCTCTCCGTACCGGCGACACCTCTACAACCCATACGGGTCAACTTCACCAGACATACTGCCTAGTTGGTGGTTGCGTCGGCATGCTGTCAGGAGTCGCGCCGCGCGTTGGTACGGGCGTGCGCCGCAGCCGACCGATGGGCGAGCAGGCCACGACCTCGCTACCGGCACGCGCCTGCGCCTCGGTCCTTACGCCGTACCAGGAGGGTGGGCCATGCCACGGACAACGCTGCTTAGGCAGCTGCTCCAGCAACGGCACCTGACGACGCACGAGGCTTTCGCCGCGCAGTACGAGCGGGCCGCCGCCCGGCTGGCAGAGCTCGACCGAGACCCCCGCCTGGCGTCCCTCCAGGTCTCTCCACGTCAGTTCGACCGCTGGTACGGCGGGGAATTGCTGACTCTGCCCCGTCCTGACGCCTGCCGGGTTCTGGAGCACATGCTGGGCAGACCCGTGTCCGAGCTGTTCTCCACGGCGTACGACGGCGACTCCGCGCACGACCGCGACGAGGAGTCGAGCACGGGCCGGCAGGCGACGAGTGCGCCTCCGCCACCCGACGACGACGAGAACCCACTGGACATCGTCACCCGGACCCGGCAGCTCACGGCCAGCAACGCCGACGACGCGACGCTCGCCTTCCTCGATTCCTCGCTGGAGGGCATCGCCAGCCGGTACGAACAGGACGGGCCGTACGTCCTCCGCCCCCAGGCCCGCCAGGTACGGCAGCTCGCCCACACCCTCCTCGACGGCCGCCAGCCCCCACGCACGCGCCGGGAGCTCTTCCGCCTCGCCGCCCGCGCCTCCGGCCTGCTCGGCTACATGGCGGTGAACACGGGCGACTTCGCGCTCTCGGAGGCGTACTGCACCGAAGCCCGGGAGCTCAGCCGTGAGATCGGCGACCTGGACACCGACCTCTGGGCGTGCGGCACCCTCTCCTTCAGCCTCTACTACGCCGGCCGGTACGACGAGGCGGACGCCTGCGCAACCGCGGCCGTCGAGCGAGCCCCACGCCACGCCCAGTGCATCCGCCTGCTCGCCAACGGCCGGGCCCGGGCCCTCGGCAAGACCGGCGACCAGCGTGCCGTCGAGCAGACCATCGGACAGGCACTCCGCCTCTCCGACCTCCACGAGGTACCCGTCGGGCTGACCTCCTGCATCTCCTTCGAGCCGTACGGACGGGCCAGGACGCTGGCCAACGCCGTCACGTCACACGTGGCGCTGCGCAACACGGCCCAGGTACTGCGCGAGCCGAGCACATCGACGATCTGGTGGAGCACTCGGCCTCCTCCTGGAGCCGCTCGCTCGTACGCCTCGACGTCGCCACCGCGCTGCTGCAGCAGCGCACGCCCGACATCGACCACGCGATGGCGCTGGGCCGTGAGGCCCTGCGGTTGTGCGGAGGCACACCGATCAGCTCCGTCTACCAACGCTCCCGTGACCTGCACGAGCAGGCCGGGCCGTGGCGTGATCATTCGGCGGTACGCGATTATGGCGATGAGTTCCGTGCCTGGAGCTCGCAGCCAGCGGCCCTGGCCATGGCGTCATCCGCGTCTTAGGCGCTGTTGATGTCGTCGTGCTCCGGGGCAGTGTGAAGCCGAAGGAGTACGCCGGGTGCCCCTGCTCAGCGCCGACCCCGCCGCGTTCCCCGCCGAGCCTCCCGCCGACACGCACGATCCGGCGGTCACCGCGGCCCACGACTGGGCGGCGTTCAGCGCACTCGACGAGATGACCGACCACTGGGCACGCCCCGGCTGGTCGGACGGCAGCCGTGCGTACTACTGGATGCTGACCTTCCCGGATGATCAGCGGCTAGCCGCTCTCGCCGGGCACTGCCAGGAGGAGCTGGCACCCCTCGGCCTCGACCCGGTGCCGGCGGACGGACTGCACATCACCCTCGCCCGAGTCGGAACGCCCGGCGTCGTCACCCCCGGCCAGCTGGACAGCCTGGCGCGGGACACCGAGGCGCTGCTGCCCTCCGCGTTCTCCGTACGCGCCATGCCGCTGGCCGGCTCCCGCGGCGCCGTCCGGCTGTCCCTCGGCCCCTGGGAACCCCTGCTTCGGCTGCACCACGCGCTCGCCAAGGCAGGGAGCAGCGTCGGTCTGGCCCCTAAGAAGCCGACGTCCGCTTTCCGGCCGCACCTGAGCCTCGCGTACAACAACCGCCGGCGCCCCGCCGCGCCCGTTGTGGAGACGGTCTCAGGACTTCGCGCTCTACCAGCTGTCGAACTCTCCGTGTCCGCCGTCCAGTTGGTGGAGCTCCGCCGTGAGGGGCGGACCTACCGCTGGGATGTGCGGAGGAACGTCACGCTCGGGTAGCCCGCTGGCGCCCAAGGCGAGAACCACGACCACTTCCTTGCCGATCGCGGTCGGCCGGACGGACCACGTGGAGGCCAACTCCCCGACGAGCAGCAGTCCGAGACCACTGCCTGTCAACTTTTCTACCGACTCCTCCACGGAGCGTGCCCGGACCCTGGAGACATCCCGTCCCGCGTCATGGACTCGCAGTACCGCCACGTTCCGGTAGACCTCCACGCACATGCAGTCCGGTCCGCCGGCTGTGTGCCTGAGCGCGTTGCCCACGAGCTCCGAGGCGATCAGAACGGCATCGTCGACCCGCTCCGGCGCGGCATGGCCCTCGAGGAGCTCTCGTACGTGTCTGCGCGCGAGGCCCGAAGGCTCGGTGCAATCGGCCAGCTTCACCCAATGACGCCGTACTGGCGTTCGCCTGCAGAGGCGCTCTTCGTCCACCGCGTCCATCGCCACTTCTCGTTTCCGCTTGGCACTGGACCGATCAGCCTCGCTACGCCTGAGCCGCGGCGGTACGCCACGGCTCCGCCTCTTCGCGCGCCGCCGGACGGCGGACGAACGGCGTGCTGACGGCGTACCGCCGCCGACTGACCCCGGCGAGGCTCTTCGTCGAGGCGCCGGACCCTTGGCGTCTCGGCTCACCTGGCTGGAGGTAACGCGGAATGAGCGGAAGTGCGAGGCAGACCGCACCACACGAGGTGCCCCCGGGCACGCGCCTGGTGTTGTACGCCTGTCTGCCCGCGTCACTCAGGGAGGCCGCCGACCACAGCGTGGCCAGCGCACGGCGGTACGTGGCCGATGCCGGCTGGGAGGCGGTCGAGACGTTCGTCGACCGGGCGGCACCGTTCGAGAGCCGCGCCCTGTGCGAGGGCTGGCACAACGCTTTGGCCGCGGTCGAGCAGGGGAAGGCGGCCGGGATCGTCACCCCTCTGCTCGTGATGCTGGGGCATCTGGAGGAGGACAGGGCGAACCTCGCTGCCTGGCAGGCTCGCACCGGAGCGCTGATCACG
Organism: Streptomyces sp. SID14436; assembly: GCF_010548465.1. Taxonomy (GTDB): domain Bacteria; phylum Actinomycetota; class Actinomycetes; order Streptomycetales; family Streptomycetaceae; genus Streptomyces. Next base: position 10,345 of record NZ_JAAGMD010000478.1, read on the forward strand.
ACCCCGTGGGCGGTCGTCGATGCCGCAGGCGCCACGGTCGCACGGCGGTCGGCGGCGTGATGGCCCGGATGCGGCAACGGTTGCTCCTGCAGCTGCTCGGCCAGGTCGGATGGGTGCTGCGGCATCCGGCTACGTACATCGGTCGGTTCGGCTTCGGCACCTTCCAGGTGCTGTTCCTGCCCGTCCTGGTGACCGGCACAACCTTGACCACGCTCTACGCGGGCCAGTCCCGGTAGCCCCGGCCCGTGTCCTCGCCCCCCCCTCTCCGGATGCTCCGAATCCATGTCCCCCACGGAATCCGATCAACCGGAGAGGGGCCGCACCCAAGGTGCTAACGCAGAAACCCGGCCCTGCGGCAATCCATACGCAGGCCGGGCGGCACGACGAACCGTTCGGAACCTTCCGACAGAAGAGGAAGTGCGATGACCGCAACCATGCTCAGCCAGATCATGACGGCCACCAGCGGGGCGTCCGCTGCGACGGCCGCCCCCGAGGCGCCCGCCGACCCGTTCGACGTCGACCTGACCATCGTCACGGAGATCGGCGCCGACCTGCTCCCCAAGGCGTGCGGCACCGGTGACGGGTGCGCGGCCTCCTGCGCCTCGTCCTGCGCCAGCGCCGTCTGACGGGGCTCGCGCACGGGGTCGGGGGCGCAGCCGCCCCCGACCCCGCTCGTTCACAGCACTGATGGAGGCATGGGGATGGGAAGCGACGGAAAGCTCTACCAACACACGGGCGCGGCGCTGCTCCGGGCCGCCGCGATGCCGCTGACGGGTCTGCCGACTTGGTGGCCTGATCCGTCCGATACTAAGGCGTGCGGCAGGTGGCTGAGGCAGGTGTGGGCCGATGCGCGGTTCGCCGACGCAGTCCGGCAGGCGAGCGGCGATCTCGCCACGCGGGTCGACGCGATCTGCGCCGGGCAGCCGACACGCTCCAAACAGGTCCGGCGCGCCGCCATGGCCACTGTCCGCTACTTGTTGCGCGCCACCGGGCGACCGACCCCGTTCGGCCTCTTCGCGGGAGTCACCGCGGCCAGCGTGGGTTCGACGCCACACGTGAGGTGGGGAGATACACATCAGGCCGTGGCGCGGGTGGATACCGAGTGGCTGGACGACGTCATCGTCCGCCTGGAGGTGTGCCCGGCCCTGCTGGAGCGCCTGGATGTCGTCCTGAACAATCTGGCGGCGCGCCGCGGCGGACGCCTGCACGTCCCGCATGGCGGACCGATGGGCGCCACCGTCCGGCGCACCAGTACGGTACGCGTGATCGAGGACCTGGCACGCCGGCCGGTCCAATTCGCCGCCCTTGCCGAGCAGTCGGCCGCTTCCTTCCCCCGAACGGAGCCGCAGAAGATCCGCACACTGCTCGGCGCGCTGGTGCGTGAGAAGTTCCTGATCACCAGTTTGCGCGCGCCGATGACCGACACCGATCCGCTGTCCCACCTGATCGAGCGGCTGCACGGCGCGGACGCGGGCACGGTGCCGCAGGTTGCGCAAATCCTGCACGAGATGGAAGCGGTGCAACGCGCCGTACGCGAGCACAACCAGCGCCCCACGAGCGCGCAAGGGCCGGCTCGGGAGGAACTCACAGGTCGGATGCGTCGGCTCTCCGACGCGGGTAGAAGTCCCTTGGCCGTCGACCTGAGGCTGGACGCCGAGGTACGGATCCCCGAGAGCGTCGCGCAGGAGATGGAGAGGGCTGCCGATGCTCTACTACGGCTCACGCGCAGACTGGCGGGCCAGGGCGTATGGAAGGAGTACCAGGTCGCGTTCTGGGAGCGGTATGGCACCGGCACGCTCGTGCCGGTGAAGGAGGTCGTCGACCCGGCGTCCGGGCTCGGCTACCCAGCCGAGTACCCCGGCAGCCGTATGACCGCTCCGCTCCCGACAGTCTCCGAGCGTGACGAGCGGCTGCTGGCCCTGGCCTGGCAGGCACTGGCTGACGGCAGCAGGGAGATCGTTCTCACCGACGACCTGATCGACCGCTTGGCCGGCGATGCGCCGACCGGGCAGGAGGCGCCGCCCCACGTGGAGATGTGCGCGCGCCTGCACGCCGACAGCCTGTCCGCCCTGGAGGACGGGGACTTCAGGCTCACGGTGACACCGGCCCGTGCCGCGGGCACGCTCACCTCCCGGTTCACTCCGGTCGCCACCGGCACGGGACTCGACGAGATCTACCGCCAAGTTCCCACGGGCGTCGAGAACGCGCTGACCGCGCAGCTGTCCTTCCCGCCGCTGTACCCGCACACGGAGAACGTCGCCCGTATCCCCGCTTATCTTCCACACGTGATCCCGTTGGGCGAGCACCGCAGCCCCGACGACACCGCGCCGACGCTCATCGACGTCGACGACCTCGCGGTCACGGCCACGCACACCCGGCTGTACCTGGCCAGCATCTCCCGCCGTCGCCTGGTGGACCCGCAGGTCTTCCACGCCATGGCCCTGGACAAGCAACCACCGCCCCTGGCCAGGTTCCTGGCGCACCTGACCCGCTCCTTCGGCCCTGCCTGGAGCGGCTTCGACTGGGGGTCGCACGGCGCACGGCTGCCATTCCTGCCGCGCGTCCGCTACGGGCGCGTGATCCTCTCTCCCAGGCGCTGGAACCTGACCGCTGACGACCTTCCAAGCCGCGGCGCGGACATGCGGGAGTGGACCGACGCCCTCGGCCGGTGGCGGAAGCGGTGGCACTGCCACAGTGCCGTCGAGCTGCGGGAGGACGACCGGACACGTCGGCTCCAACTCGACGTGCCCGCCCACGCCGCCGTCCTGCGCGCCCACCTGGACCGGGAGGGCCATGCCGTGCTGACGGAGGCGCCGGCCGAGGAGACCTACGGCTGGATCGGCGGCCACGTCCACGAGATCGCCCTGCCGATGACCAGCACCCGCCGGCCGATACCCGACCCGCTCTCCGGCTTCCTCCCCGTGCTCACCAACAGCACCCTCGGGCCCGTACCGGGGGTGGCGCAGGCACCCTGGCTGAACGCCAAGATCTACAGCCACCCCGAACAGTTCGATGAGCTGATCGGCACCCACCTCGCGAGGCTCGTGGCCCAACTCCCGGGCACACCCGAGTGGTGGTTCGTCCGTTACCGCACCCCGAACGACCTCGACCACCTCCGCTTGCGCATCCGCACCCGCAGCCCCGGACAGTACGCCGCCTGCACTGAGCTCGTCGCCGGATGGGCCACCGGGCTGCGCCGCGAGGGGCTCAGCAGCAAGCTCGTGTTCGACACGTACACCCCCGAGATCGGCCGTTACGGCCCAGGCGCCGCCTTGCGCTGTGCCGAGGCGGTGTTCACGGCCGACTCGGCCTACGCCCTCGCCGCCCTGCAGGGCCCCGGAGTCGACGGCGTCGACGGACGTGCGCTGGCCGCGGTCGGCATGGTGGACATCGCCTGCGGCTTGCTCGGCCCCGACGAGGGCATGCGGTGGCTGGCGAACCGGCCCGCGCTTCCGGCTCGCGTCGAGCGAGGCGTCAGCGACCAGGCCATCGAACTCGTTCGCCGCACTACGCCTCATGCCCGGGGCTGGGGCGAAGAGCTCGCCCAAGCGTGGCACCGTCGCGCCGTGGCCCTGGCTCTGTATCGCGAGGGCCTCGCCGAGAGCATGGACCTCGACTCCGTCCTGGAATCCTTGCTGCACATGCACCACAACCGCCTGCGTGGCCTGGACCGGGAGGACGAGAGAATCTGCCGCCGCCTTGCCCGTCAGTCCGCCGTCGCGTGGGCCGCCTGGCCGGGGGAGAGCCGCTGATGAACTATGACGCGCCGCCCACACCCACCGGGCCCGGCTGGGGGCAGTCGCTGTATTCCGGCGCGGCGGGGGTCGCGCTGCTGCACGCCGTCAGGGCCCACACCGGCGAAGACGACCGGGACGCGCTCCGGCCATGGGCCGCCGCCATGCTCAAGGGCCCCATCCAGGCCGCCGCCGAAGCATGCGGTCTGTACGAGGGCGCCCCGGCCGTCGCGTACGTCCTCAGCTCCACGCACACGAACACCGCCACTCGCGCCCTGGCGACTCTGCACACACACCTCGCCGACGTCACACGCCAACGACTCAAGCGGGCCCACGCCCGCATCGATCGAGGCGCGTTGCCCACCCTGGGCGAGTACGACCTCATCAGCGGACTGACCGGGCTGGGTGTGTACCACCTGCACCGCGGCCACAAGACGGAGCTTCAGAAAGTCCTCGTCTACTTGGCACGGCTGACGGAACCGATCACCATCGAAGCGCAACGTCTGCCCGGCTGGTGGACGGGAGACAGCCCCGACCTGCGACCGACGCCACGATGGCCCGGCGGACACGGCAACTTCGGCCTCGCCCACGGCATCACAGGACCGCTGGCGCTGCTGGCCACGGCCCTGCGACACGGCCACACGGTGCCCGGACAGACACAAGCCATCACCCGAATCTGCGACTGGCTCGACCGGTGGCGCAACGGCACCGACTCGCGCGCCTGGTGGCCGGACCTGATCACCCGAGCCGAACACCGACGCGGCGAACTCCAGCGCCCGGGACCGAGACGCCCGTCCTGGTGCTACGGCACCCCCGGCATTGCCCGCGCCCAACAACTCGCCGGCCTCGCCCTCGGCGACCGTGACCGGCAACGGCAAGCCGAGCAGGCCCTGGCCGGATGTCTGGCCGACGACCAGCAGCTCGCCCAGCTCACCGACGCCTCCCTCTGCCACGGTTGGGCGGGGCTCATACAGACCGTCTCCCGTGCCGCCGCCGACGCCCTCAACGACGAACTCGCATCGCATCTAAGCCGCCTGAACGTCCGGCTCAACAAGCACCTGGACCACCACGGACTACCGGACGGCGCCGGCCTGATGGACGGCACGGCAGGCATCCACCTGGTCCGTCTCACCGACGCCGTCAACACGGCGATCACCGCCCCCTGGGACCGCTGCCTGCTCCTGACAGGGTGACGCCGCGAACCGCATCCGCACACCAGAAACAAATGGGGACGATCTACCCCTGCCGTACGCACAGCCGGGCACCTTCAGAAAGGACGCGATGAACACCACCACTGGCGCCTCCCCCGAGGACCTGCGCAACCGCCTGGTCGACGCCATCCTGAAAGAGGACCTCTCTGCCCTCCGCGACGCACGCGTCGAGACCGCCATGCGGACCGTACCCCGCCACGCCTTCCTCCCCGACGCGCCCATCGAGGAGGCGTACGCCAACAAGAGCGTGACGATCAAGGAGAACCCCGACGAGGACGCACTCCCGCTGAGCTGCGCCTCCCAGCCCGATGTCGTGCACTTCATGCTGGTCCAGCTCGCCCTCCGCGAAGGCGACAACGTCTTCGAGATCGGGGCCGGCACCGGCTACAACGCCGCCCTGCTCAAGCACCTCACCGGGAAGTCCGGCCAGGTCACCACGTGCGACATCGACGCCGACGTGACCGCTTACGCCCGCCGGACGCTGGACGCGAACGGATACGAAGACGTTCGCGTGGTCACGAGGGACGGTGCCCTCGGCGCCCCGGAGTTCAGCCCGTACGACCGAATGATCGCCACAGTTGGCATGTGGGACCTCCCCGGTGCCTGGTGGGACCAGCTCGCCGTCGGCGGACGCCTCGTGGTCCCGCTGCGATGGCGCGGGCTCTCCAGGGCCGTGGCCTTCCAACGCGAGGAGGGGCGGATGCGGTCCGACTCCGTCAAGATGTGCGGCTTCCTCCCGGTGATCGGCCAGGACGGAGAACGGAACGATTACATCGACGACGACCGGCTCGTCCGGCTCTACTGGGACGAGGACCAGTCCGTTGCCCCGGAACTCCTTCGCGACGCGCTCACCCGACCGAAGTCGGTCGTCTGGACCGGTGTGACGGTCGGGCCCGTCGAGTCGTTCGACGGCGTCTGGCTGCGGCTGAGCGCCACCGAGCGAGCGACCTGCCGCATCACTGCGAAGCCCGCAGCGGTGGAGGCCGGCCTCCACCGCCCCGCCTCACCCGCTCTGAGCCCCGCCCTCGTCGAGGGGGACTCCATCGCGTACCTCACTCTGGAGCGGACCGCCGAAGACCCCGAGGCAGAACCCCGATTCCGGCTGGGAGCCATCGGCTACGGTCCCGCCGGCGCCGATCTCGCCGAGCGGATCTGCGCGCAGATCCGCGCCTGGAGCCTGGCCCGGACCGCCGAACCCGTCGTCACGGCCTACCCCGCGGACACACCGGACAGCGACCTCGCCGACGGTGCCGTGATCGACCGGCCCTCCGTGCGGCTCGTCATCACCTACTGGTCCTGACGCCGGTGGGCGTAGCCGTTGGCAGGTGCGGCCGTGCCCGCCGAAGCGAGAACAGGGCGGCGTTGGAGCACGGGGGTCAGCCCTGCGCGAGGTTCGCCTCACAGTCGGTGCACCGCCGCACGGCCCGTCGCCTCGGGTTGCCCGCGGTGGCGGTCGCCGGAGAAGCGTCGCTCAACCGCTCCCAGAGCCCAGGTTGAGGATTCGGGATCCACCCCCACCGCGGGGGTCGTACGTTGGCCTCGGTCATGTGGTCGCACCAGCCGGGCCTGTGCGTGTCGGAGAGACCAGGATCGCGCCCTCCGGGTGAGTACAGCGCCAGCCCTCACGTGACCACCGGCCTGCGACGTCCGCCCGGTGGGGAACTCACTCTCACCCAGCGGAGCGGCAACCGCGCCCTCGCCCAGGCCCGAGCTCCTGTCGAACGCGGCATGGCACGGCTGAAGTCCTGGCAGATCTTCCGCAACCCGCCTCAGCCCCAACCGCATGACCGTCATCGCCAAAGCCGTCCTCACCCTGGAGAGGCGACGCTGAAAAGCTCACTGTGCCGACAACTGGCGAACGGGCTCCGGGTGGCCCGGAGCGCCAGGAGCATCGCTACAGTCCCCCGTATGCCGCCGCACCCTGTGAGACACCACTTCGTCCCCCAGTTCCTGCTCAAGTACTTCGCCGGACAAGGCGGACAGCTGTACGTGCACCAATGGGCCAGCGGACGTGCCTTCCAAAGGAATGTGAAAGAAACAGGTCAGCGCAAGTACGGGCATTCGATCTACCGGCCTGGGCAAGATCCCGATCACTCGTCTATGGAAGCCGCCATGGGCGACATCGAGGGGCAGGCCGCCACTGTCGTCAAGGAGCTCGTGCAACGCCGTGAGCGTGCCGTGTCCGAGCATGCCCGGGAGGCTCTGGCTTGGCTGCTGGCCCTGCAATGGCAGCGCAGCCGCTTCCTACGGCACGTGGTCAACCAATCCGTGGGCGTCGACGACTACGACCTGAGCGAGGAAGAAATCCAGTCCAGCATGATGGGCCTGATCGCCCGGTCGGTCATCTGGCCATGGCAGGCACGCAACGACGAGGACGCCCACTACAAGGACCAGTGGAACCACCTGGTGTCGGTCCTGCTATCCAGCGGCATGTACTGGGCGTGCTACCGGCCACGCGGCGGCGGCCTGATCGTCAGCGACAATCCTCTGTGCATGTCAGGGATCGTGGGCACCCCGCCGCCAGGCATACGTACCGGCTTCTTCGATCACGGCGTTGGCATTGACTTCACCAACTTCCGGCGGATCACAGTGCCGCTCGGCAGCAGGCTCGCCCTCATCATTTCCCGTGACCCGGACGAGGTATCCCGCCTGGATGTGGCCGCCATTAACCGGTTCACCGTGTTCAACAGCCGGGAGTTCGTGGCGCACTCCCCTCAGTGGAGGCAGACCCACCCCAAGCTCGCACGGGAGCTGCCTGACCTGCTGGAGCGGCAACAACTGGTCGCGCCAGCATTCCTCCAGGGCTACAAGCCCGGATCCACCGCGTAGGCCAGGCCAGCCAGCCCCACCCTTGCGCGCGACAGCCTCTCTCAACGGCACCGAGTTTTGTGCGTTGCGGAACTCTGGCCCGTCACCCTGAACCGTTCCGGGTTCGGTAGGGACTCGATCGTTTGAGAGGATCGAGTCATGGCACGTCCTTCCCCCTACCCGCTTGAGCTGCGCCGTCGTGCGGTGCGGATGGTCGCCGAGGTGCGGCCGGAGTACGGCACCGAGTGGGCCGCGATGAAAGCGGTCGCCCAGAAGCTGGGCATCGGCACGACCGAGACCCTGCGCAAGTGGGTACGGCAGGACCAGATCGATGCCGGCACTCGGCCGGGCACCACGACGGAGGAGTCCGTCGAGCTGAAGCGCCTGAAGAAGGAGAACGCCGAGCTGAAGCGGGCCAACGAGATCCTCAAAGCCGCAGCGTCTTTCTTCGCGGCCGAGCTCGACCGGCCACACACACGCTCGTAGCGTTCATCGACGAGCACAAGGGCCGCTTCGGCGGAGTCGAGCCGATCTGCCGGGTCCTCACCGACCACGACTGCAAGATCGCCCCGTCCACGTACTACGCCCACCACAAACGCCTGACGGCACCCTCGGCCCGCACCGTTCGGGACTCCGAACTGAAGATCTTGATCCAGGAGGCGTACGAGGCCAACTACCGTGTCTACGGCGCCCGGAAGATCTGGCGGCTCTTGAACCGCCAGGATGTCGCGGTGGCCCGCTGCACCGTCGAACGCCTCATGCGCGAGCTCGGCATCGCCGGAGCGGTCCGCGGCAAGAAGGTGATCACCACGATCCCCGACGTGAGCGCACAGCGGGCCCCGGACCTCGTGGACCGTGACTTCGTCGCCCCGGCCCCGAACCGCTGCTGGGTTGCCGACTTCACCCACGTCACCACGTTCGCCGGCGTCGTCTACGTCGCCTTCGTCGTGGACACTTTCTCCCGCCGCATCGTCTGCTGGTCCGCGGCCACTTCGAAGGAGACCCGGCTCGTCCTGGACGCCCTCGAGATGGC
>NZ_JAAGMD010000504.1 GCF_010548465.1 Streptomyces sp. SID14436
CGGCCGCCCCCGCCCGGGCCCGTCCCCGGCGCGCCCGCCGGGCGGGCCGCACGTGGCGGCCGGCGGCCTGCGTGATCCGGGTGGTTCCTGCGTGCGGGAGGCGGGAACGCGGGTCACGATGAGGTGGGCGGCGGAAACGGACCGTCTCGCCCCGGGTCCGGAAAGAGGTGGATGGTCGTGACGCGGGACGACGGTCGGCGACGCCCGGAGACGTCCCCACCACGGGGGACGACCCACCCGCACCGCTCCACGGGCGGGTACGCGAGGCCGACGACGGACCAGCAGCGCATGTCGGGCCTGCTCTCCGCCGTCCTCTCGCTGAGCCGGGAACTGGAGCTCCCCGTCGTCCTGCGGCGCATCGTGACCACCGCGATGGACCTGGTCGACGCCCGCTACGGCGCCCTCGGCGTCCTCGACGACGAGGCGAGCGGCCTGGAGGAGTTCATCCCCCTCGGCCTGAGCGACCAGGAGTACCGGGACCTGGCGGGCTCCGAGTTCCCGCACGGCCGCGGACTGCTCGGGCATCTGATCCACCACCCCGAGCCGCTGCGGGTGCGGGACCTGACCCGCCACCCCGACTCCATCGGCTTCCCCGAGGGGCATCCGCCGATGCGCACGCTGCTCGGGGTGGCCATCAGCGTGCGCGGGCGGATCTACGGCAACCTCTACCTGTGCGACCGGCGCGACGGCGAGCCGTTCGACGAGGAGGACGAGGCCGTCGTGACGGCGCTGGCCGGTGCCGCGGGCATCGCCATCGAGAACGCCCGCCTGTTCGAGCAGACCCGCGCCTCCGCCGAGCAGTTCCAGCGGCTGCTGCTGCCCCGCCTGCCCGACCTCGCCCCCTTCGAGGCGGCCGCCGTCTACCGCCCCGCCACCGCCCCCGGCCACCACCTGGGCGGGGACTGGTACGACGCCCTGCTGCTCCCGGACGACAGCTGCGGGGTCATCATCGGTGACGTCATCGGCCACGACCTGAAGGCCGCCGCGGCCATGGCGCAGATCCGCAACATGCTGCGCGCCCTGCTCTACGACCACCGCACCCCGCCCAGCCTGGTCCTGCACCGCCTCGACCACACCCTGCACGCCATCACCGAGGCACCGGTCACCACCGCCTGTCTGGCCCGCGTCGAGGCCGACGGGGACGGCTGGCACCTGCACTGGTCCACCGCGGGCCACCTGCCGCCGCTGGTCGTCACCGCCGACGGCCGCACCCGCTACCTGCACGCCGACCCCGGCCTGCCGCTCGGCGTCGACGAAGCGGTGCCGCGGCCCGACCACACGCATCCGCTGCGGGCGGGGGACACGGTCCTGCTGTTCACCGACGGGCTGGTGGAGCACCCCCACCGGCCCCTGGGCGCGTGCATGGACGAACTCGCCGCCCTCGCCGCCCAGCACATCGACAAGGATCTCGACGCACTGTGCCGGACGCTGGCCGACCGGCATCCCAGCGACGGGCACGACGACCTCGCCGCCCTCGCCCTCAGGCTCCCCGCGCCCGGCGCCCGCCGGAGCACGTGACGCCGCCGGGACGCCCACGCGGCCACCAGGGCCGGCGGGCGGTCACAGGCGCAGGGTGAACCAGGTGGTCTTGCCGTCGTCGGTGGGGCGCACGCCCCAGCTGTCGGCGAGGACGCGCACGAGGTTGAGCCCCCGGCCGCACTCCTCGTCCTCGTCGGCCCGCCGGGGCTCCGGCAGGCAAGGACTGCCGTCCCCGACCTCCACGGTGACGTCGGCCGCCGTCCGGCACACGTGCAGGGTGACCGGTCCCCGGGCGTGCTGGACGGCGTTGGTCAACAGCTCGGAGACGAGCAGGCGCGCGTCGTCGGCTTTCTCGCCGCAGCCCCAGGCGTCCAGCACCCGGGTGAGGAAGGCGCGCCCCTCGGGCACCGACTCGGGCCGGGTGGCCAGGGTCGTGGTGAGGGACGCCAGGGGCGCGGCGGGCAGCCGGGCGAGCAGCAGCGTGACGTCGTCGTCGTGGCCCTCGGCGTCCGGCCGCAGGGTGGACAGGATGCGGTCGGCGGCCTCGTCCAGTCCCGGCGGTCCGGCGGTGAACAGGGCGCCGCAGGCGGACGTGAGGGCGGCGAGACTGTCCTCGATGTCGCAGCCCGGGGTCTCGATCAGGCCGTCGGTGTAGAGCACCAGGGTGGCGCCCGGGGGCACCGCCGCCGACGCCTGCTCGTACAGGACGCCGCCCACCCCGAGCGGCGCGTTCACCGGGGCCGCCAGCGGCCGCGCCCCCTCACCGGGCACGGCGACCAGCACCGGCAGGTGTCCGGCGGAGCACAGGGTCACCGTCGCCTCGTCGGCGGCCACGACGAGGTAGCAGCAGGTGACCAGCTGGTCCGGCACGTCCAGGTCCGCGACGCAGGCGTCCAGGGCCTGCATCAGCCGCCGGGGCCGCATGCCCGTCTTCGCCAGCGCGTGCGCCGCCGACCGCAGCTGGCCCATGACGGCGGCCGCCTCCAGGCCGCGGCCCATCACGTCGCCGATCAGCACGCCGACCCGCCCGGCGCCCAGCGGTATCAGGTCGAACCAGTCGCCGCCAACGCCCGCCCCCTGGGTGGCCGGACGGTAGCGGCTCGCGGTGACCAGGCCGGGGACGTCCGGCGGGGTGCCCATCAGGCTGCGCTGCAGGGTCAGGGCGACATGGCGCTGCTGCTCGTACAGGGCGGTCAGTTCCGCCTCGGCCCGCTTGCGGTCACTGATGTCGCGGACGATGGCGCACACGCCGATGACCGTGCCGTCCGGCGCCCGCCGCGGCCACAGGGTGACGTCGACGTCCAGCAGCGCACCGGAGCGGGTGAGGCGCAGCGTCTCGAAGTGCTCCACCTTCTCGCCGAGCCGGAGCCGGTCCAGCAGCGCGGCGATCTCGTCCTGATGGCCGTCGGGGGCGAGGAGGGAGATGTGCCGGCCCATCACCTCGGCGGCGGTGTACCCGTACAGCCGCTGGGCGGCGGCGTTCCAGTAGGTGATCCGGCCGTCGAGCGTCTTGGCGAGGATGGCGTCCTGGGAGGACTCCACCAGGGCGGCCAGCTCGCTGATGCGTTCCTCGGCGGCCTTGCGGTCGCTCACGTCGCGGACGGCGGCGGAGATCAGCAGTCCGTCGGCGGTCTCCAGGGGGCTGAGGCTGATCTCGACGGGGAACTCGCTGCCGTCGCGACGCAGCCCGTACAGGTCGAGACCGGCGCCCATCGGGCGGACCTGCCGGTTCGCCAGGTAGGCGTCGCGGTGCAGGGTGTGGTGGCCGCGCGAGCGCTGCGGGACGAGCAACTCGACGGGCTGGCCCAGGAGTTCCCCGCGTTCGTAGCCGAACAGCGCCTCCGTCTGGGCATTCACCAGGGTGATCGTCCCGGTCCCGTCGACGATGACCATGGCGTCCGGTGCCGCCTCCAGCAGGCCGCGGAACCGCTCCTCGGCGGCTCCCGGTTCGCCGGGCCGCGCGCAGGCCGCCGGCCGGCCCGGGGGGAGAACCGCGAGCGGATGCGTGGCCGTACCGGTGTTGTCGCTCATGTCCGCCCCAGCCGCCCTGCTGCCAGTGATGTCCGGTCATCCCAGCGCACCCGGACGCGGGCCGGGCCCCGATGTCCCAAAACGGCGACTTTCGGGCCGGGCCCGCCCGGTGACGCACCGCTTGTGACCGGCTCCGCGCCCGGGGTGTCCTCCTCCGCGGCCCCTGTCGGCCCGCGACGGCCGCCGGCGGGAACGGCCGCCCCGAGCGGATCCGCCGCGGGTCGGACAAGCTGGAGAGAGGGCGGACACCGGCCACGCGCCGGGTCCCGCCGGACCACCACGGAAGCGAGGTGCGGCATGAAGGGTTACGTCTTCCATGGCCCCGGACGGGCCGCGTGGGAAGAGGTCCCCGACCCGGGCCTGCGGGACGCCACCGACGCCGTCGTCCGGGTCACCGCCGTGACCGTCTGCGGGACCGACCTGCACATCCTCAGGGGCGACGTGCCCGAGGTGCCGCCCGGCACCGTGCTCGGTCACGAGGCGGTCGGCGAGGTCGTCGAGGCGGGGAGCGCCGTGACCGCCGTCCGGCCCGGCGACCGGGTGCTGGTCTCCTGCATCAGCTCCTGCGGACGGTGCCCCTCCTGCAGGCAGGGCATGTACGGGCAGTGCCGCGGGGGCGGCGGCTGGATCCTCGGCCACACCGTCGACGGCACCCAGGCCGAGTACGTCCGGGTGCCGTTCGCCGACCTGTCCCTGCACCCGCTGCCGGGCGCGATGGCCGACCGGGACGCCGTGCTGCTGGCCGACATCTTCCCCACCGCCTACGAGGTGGGCGTGCTCAACGGCGGTGTGCGGCCCGGGGACACCGTGGTGGTCGTCGGCGCCGGGCCCGTCGGGCTGGCCGCCGTCGCCACCGCCCGGTTCTTCGCCCCCGAGCGGATCATCGCGGTCGACCTGGCCGCGTCCCGGCTGGAGGCCGCCAGGAACCTCGGCGCCGACGCCGTGGCCGACGCGGGGGAGGACCCCGCGCAACTGGTCGCCGACCTCACGGACGGGCAGGGTGCCGACGTCGCGATCGAAGCGGTCGGCGTGCCCGGCACGTTCGAGATGTGCGCCCGCATGGTGCGCCCCGGCGGACGCGTCGCCAACGTCGGGGTCCACGGCAAACCCGTCACCCTGCACCTGGAGGACCTGTGGATCAGGAACCTGACGATCACCACGGGCCTCGTCGACACCCGGACCACCCCCGTGCTGCTGCGGATGGCCGCCGCCGGCCGGCTGCCGGCCTCGCAGCTGGTCACCCACACGTTCGGACCGGACGGGATGCAGGAGGCCTACGACGTCTTCGCGGGTGCCGCCGAGACCGGTGCCCTCAAGGTCGTGGTGGGCGAGGAACCGCACGACGTCGTCGCCGTGCGGGCCGGGTGACGGCCGCGCGGTGACCCCCGGCACCCGGGCCGGGGCCCTTCGGCCCCTGTTCCGGGCCGGCCGGGTCGCCGACGCTGGGAGTGTCCGCCCGACGACATCCGAGCAGGTGGGTGGAGATCATGGAGAACTCCCCGAAGACCGTCGCCGACGTCATGACGCGCACCGTGGTGGCCCTGTCCGGCGGGGCGACGTTCAAGGACATCGCCAGGACCATGAAGCAGTGGCGGGTCAGCGCGCTGCCCGTCCTGGACGACGAGGGCCGGGTCATCGGCGTCGTGTCGGAGGCCGATCTGCTCCGCAAGGAGGAGTTCCGCGACAGCGACCCGCCCGGCCCCGTGTTCCTGCGCAGCCCCTCCGAGCCGCACAAGGCCGACGCGGTGACCGCGGAGCAGCTCATGACCGCCCCGCCCCTGACGGTCACCCCCGACGCCCCGCCGGCCCGGGCCGCCCGCATCATGGCCCGGCGCGGCGTGAAGCGGCTGCCGGTGGTCGACGGCGAAGGGGTGCTGAAGGGCATCGTCAGCCGTGCCGACCTGCTCAAGGTGTTCCTGCGCGGCGACGACGAGATCGCCCGGGAGATCCGCGGCGTGATCGCCTCCGGGCGTTTCCCCGCCTCCATGGAGGCGGTGCGGGTGGACGTGCGCGACGGCGTGGTCACCCTCACCGGCCACGTCCCCGACCCCTCCCTGGTGCCCTTCGCGGTGCGGGTCGTCCGCTCCGTCGAGGGCGTGGTGGACGTGCACAGCCTCCTGTCGGGCCCCCGCCGGCGCCCGCCCCTCGACCCGGACTTCGCGGACGACGCGAAGCGCCCCGACGAGCGGGACGGGACGGGCGGGACGCCGGAGAAGGCCGAAGCCTCCTGAACCCGCCCGCCCGCGGGCGGGCACGCTCAGGGCTTGCGGTTCTCCCGGACGACCACCACGGGGCAGGCGGCGTGCTGGGCGCAGCGCTGGCTGACCGAGCCGAGCATGGTCCGGGCGAAGCCGCCCCGCCCCCGGTGACCGACCACGAGCAGGTCCGCCCGCTCCGAGGCCCGGATCAGCACCTCCGACGGGTCGCCCTCGACCAGCCGCTCCCGCAGCCCCGGCGGACGCTCCCCGGGGAAGGCGGCCTCCAGCGCCTCCCCGAAGCGGTGCCGCGCCTGCTCCAGGTCGAGGTCGGGCTCGATGGCGCGCCCGCCCCAGCTCGGCGTCACCCAGGTGTCCCAGGAGTGGATCGCCTCCACCTCACCGCCGACCAGCTCCGCGTACCGTGCCGCCCAGCGCAGGGCCTCGTACGACGCGGGGGAACCGTCCACGCCCACTACCACCAGAGGAACCGGCTCGGGGGATTCCATGGCCACCTCACTGGGTCGACGTTGTCCTACGTCCACGCTGCCCCGCCCGGGGCCGCCCCGCCAACCGGACGTGCGGAACGGGTCCGGGCACGGGCCGCGGGGCGGGTCAGAGGCTCGCCGCGTGGTCGGGGACGTAGGTCTGCAGCTCGCGCGGGGGCCGGCGGTAGCCGGTCGACGGAGGGCGTTCCGGCAGCTCCAGGACGGGCGGCGCCACCTCCGTGTAGGGCACGGAGGACAGCAGGTGCGCGATGGTGTTCAGCCGCGCCCGGCGCTTGTCGTCGCTCTCCACGACGAACCACGGCGCCTCGGCGATGTCCGTGTGCACCATCATCTCGTCCTTGGCCCGGGAGTAGGCCTCCCAGCGGGTGATGGACTCCAGGTCCATCGGTGACAGCTTCCAGCGGCGCCGCGGGTCCTCCAGGCGGCGCTGGAACCGCTCCTGCTGCACGGCGTCGCTCACCGAGAACCAGTACTTGCGCAGCAGGATCCCGTCCTCCACCAGCATCCGCTCGAAGAGGGGGCACTGGCGCAGGAACAACTGGTACTCCTCCTTGGTGCAGAAGCCCATGACGTGCTCGACGCCGGCCCGGTTGTACCAGGACCGGTCGAACAGCACGATCTCCCCGGCGGCCGGCAGATGCTGCACGTACCGCTGGAAGTACCACTGGGTCCGCTCCCGCTCCGTCGGTTTCGGCAGCGCCGCGATGCGCGCGCCGCGCGGGTTGAGGTGCTCGGCGACCCGCTTGATGGTGCCGCCCTTGCCGGCCGCGTCCCGGCCCTCGAAGACGACGACCAGCCGGACGCCCTCCGCCCGCACCCACTCCTGCAGCCGCACCAGTTCGGTCTGCAGCCGCAGCAGTTCCTTCTCGTAGACCTTGCGCTGCACCCTCGCCGCCGCCGTGTCCGCCATGAACGCCTCCACCGCCCGGTGATCCGGCCGTGCTCCGCCGGGTCACTCCGCCGAGTCCACCACCCGGCGTCACGCTACTGAGCGGCGCCGGACCGCGCACCCGGGGGCCGACCGGCCCTCCGGACGGGCCCGGACAGCCCCTGGGCACCGGGGGCGGGACGGCGGACGCTCGAAGCGTGGAGCAGTCCGCGACCGTGAGAGGAGGCGGTCCGCGATGACGAACACCGTGCTGGTCGCCTACGGAACGACCAACGGCTCGACGGCGGAGATCGCCGAGGCCGTCGCCGGCGTCCTGCGCCGTGAGGGGCTGACGGCCGAGGTGCTGCCCGCCCGGTCGGTGCGCGGCGTGACGCCGTACGACGCCGTCGTGGTGGGCGGCGGTCTGTACGCCGGACGCTGGCACCGGGACGCCCGGCGCTTCGTGCGCCGGTACCGCCGGGACCTCGCCGGCATGCCGCTGTGGTTCTTCAGCAGCGGACCGCTGGACGCCTCGGCCTCCGAGAAGGACATCCCGCCCGTCCCCGGCGTCCGCCGGCTCATGGACCGGACCGACGTCGTGGACCACGCGACCTTCGGCGGCCGTCTGGAGGAGGGTGCGAAGGGCTTCGTCGCCCGGATGATCCTGCGCTCCGGCAAGGGCGGGGACTTCCGCGACGTCGACGCGATCGAACGCTGGTCCGCGCAGGTGGCGAGGGAACTGACCGGGGCCGGTGTCGGCGGCTCCGCCTGACCGGCTCCGCCTGACCGGGCGCGCCGTCCGCGGGGCGGCGCACCGGGCCGTCACCGGGGACGGGGAGCCGGCCCACCGCCGGCACGGGCCCGGGGCTGCGGGCGGATCAGCAGCAGCGCGATGTCGTCCCCCGGTGCGGGCACGTGGCGGACGAGGTGGTCCGCCATGGCGTCCAGGTCGGTCGGATCGGCGGCCTCCACCAGTCCGGCGAGGGTGGCGACGGCGTCGTCGAAGTCCGTCCCGGGGGCCTCGATCAGCCCGTCCGTGTACAGGACGAGCACGCAGCCGGGAGGCAGCGGGAACTCCAGCGCCGGGTAGTCGGCGTGCGGCTCGACGCCCAGCAGCAGACCGGGCGGGACACGGAGCAGTTCGGTCCGTCCGGACGCGTGCCGCAGCAGGGGCGGCGGGTGCCCGGCGGTGGCCAGGCGGACGCTGCGGCCGGCGAGGTCGAGGTGGGCGTAGAGACAGCTGGTGAACAGGCCCGGGTCGAGGTCGGCGAGCAGGCGGTTGGTGCCCGTCAGGACGGTGCCCGGGGGAGCGCCGAGGGCGGCGTGGACGTGGACGGCGGTGCGCACCTGGCCCATGAGGGCGGCGGCGTCCACGTTGTGGCCCTGCACGTCCCCGATGGTGGCGACCACCGTGTGCCGGTCGATCCGGATGAGGTCGTAGAAGTCCCCGCCGATGCCCAGGCCGCGCGCGGCGGGGAGATAGCGGGCGGTCACCTCGAGGCCGTCGACCACCGGAAGGGTGTGGGGGAGCAGGGCCGCCTGCAGCCGGTGGGCGAGGGCGTGCTTGCTGTCGTAGAGCCGGGCCCGGTCCAGGGCCTGGCCGACCAGCCCCGCCAGGGAGGTCAGCACGGCGCGTTCACCGGGCGGGAAGGGGTGGGGCCGCTCGTAGGCGAGCAGCAGGGAGCCGATCGGGCGGCCGGAGGCGATCAGCGGCAGCAGCGCCCACGCGGACATCCCGTCCTCGTGCACCGTGCCCGGGTAGGCGGCCTCCATCTCCGCGAAGGAGGCGAAGAAGTCCGGCTCACCCGTCGTCAGGGGCCGGACCGCGGGGATGTCCGGGGAGAGCGGCGCGGCGTCGAAGCGGTCGACGATGTCCGCGTCGTACCCGCGGTGCCCGACGATCCTCAGCCGCCCGTCGTCGGCCGTCATCAGCACCATGGCCTGCGCCTCGAGCGCCGGCAGCAGCTGGTCGGCGGTCTGGTCCACCACGTCCTGCACGCCGACCGCCTCGGTGAGCGTGGCCGCCAGGTGCATGAGGTGGTACAGCACCGTGGCGCGGCCCGGACCGGTGGCCGGCGCGGACGGGGGCTCCGGGGCGCCGTCGTCCGCGCGGCCGGGCAGGATGCGGACGCTGATCCCGGAGGAGTCCGGGTACAGCTCGAAGGTCAGCCACGTGTCCGGGGGCCGCAGCACCGTGAACACCTGCGGGCGACGGGTGACCAGCGCGGCCCGATAGCGGTCCTCCACGTGGGGGACGTCCATCCAGGGCAGCGCCTCCCACGGCAGGGCGCCCAGCAGGGCGGAGCGGTCGGCGGCCACCAGGCCGGCCGCCGCGGGGGTGATGAACGTGATGCGGCCGCTGAGGTCCAGCGCGCACGATCCGCCGGGCAGGCGCTCGACGAAGGCGGTCATCGCGCGCGATTCGGCGACGGGCCGGATCCGGGGCGGCAGCGGGGGGAGGGTGCGGGGACGGTCCCTGGGCAGCAGGGGGTCGCCGCGCTCGGCGCTCTGCTGCATGACACGCCCCAGGTGCTGGCACCCGGCCTCGACGGCCGCGCGCTCCCCGGGGCTCAGGTCCGGGCCGTGGGAGGAGGGCCACAGCAGGACCAGCCCGCCCCACACCGACTCCCCGGCGGCGACCGGCGCGGCGGCCATGGAGAAGTCGTAGGGGAGGACCAGCGCGGGTTTCGGGTAGCGGCGGGCCATCTCCTCCTGGCCCCCGATCCACACCAGGCGCCGGTGCCGCACGGCGTCCGCCACCGGAATGGGGTCGGTCAGGGCCACCCGCCGCCACGGGGCGACCATCTCCTGCGGCGCGCCGGTCACCATCACCAGCCACAGTGCGCTCCCGCCGGGCGGCAGCACGTACAGCAGCCCGCCGGTTGCCTCGCAGTCCCGTACCACCGTGGTCAGCGCCGTGTCCATCAGCTGCCCGTCCCGGTCCGCGGCGGCGACGGTCGCGGTGGGGCGGTACCGCACCGGCCGCACCGAGCGTCGTCCATAGGGGGACGATACGCCCGGCCCCCGGCACCGGCATCCAGGCACGACGCGCGCGACCCGGGGCCGGCGGTTTGCCCTGCCGCCCCCGGGCTACGCGAAGAGGGAGGACGTGTGCGGTCGACGGCCGTGTCGGGCGGCCGGGCCGAGGCGTCGGAGGAGGACAGGATGCGGCACGATCAGCAGGCCCGGACGGAGGACCCCGCCCGCCGCTCGCACCACGGGGCGACCGGCCGCCGCGCCCGGCGCAGCGGCACCGAACCGGTGACGGCCCGTAGCCCGTTGGGGCTGCGCCTGCTCCTGTCCGGCTTCTTCCTGCCGCTGTTCGTCGCGGCGACCGTGCTGTTCGCCCTGTGGGCGGCGGACTCGGACGCCGGCGACAGTCCGGGCCGGGGTCCACTCGTCGGCATCACCGTGGCGTGCGCCGTGCTGGCCCTGATCGCCGCGGTGGACGTCCTCGTCGTCCTGCGGCGGCGCCGGAGCGAGCGCCGCGGCCGCACCGGCGGGCGGTGAGGTGCCGCGCCCGGGGCGGCCCCGTGGTGACGGCGGCGCCGGTCAGGGGTCGGGTTGCTCGCGGGCCTCGCGCAGCCGCCGGTTGTGCCAGAGGACGGCACGGTGGATCTCCGGCTCGTGCAGGCCGGTGCGGCGGGCGACCTCGGCGACGGTGAGGGCGGGCGGGCCCGCGCTGAGCGCCTGGGTGACCTTCGCGGCCCACAGCTCCTCCTCGACGAAGGGGCGGCGCCGGTAGTCCTCCCGGAGCTCTTCGAGATGCTGCTCGCCGCAGGCGGTGAGCAGGCGCAGGCCGTCGGCGCGGCCGCCGCGCCCCTGCGCGCAGGAGGAGTCGGGCACCAGGGCGCACACCGCCCGGTCGGCGGGGAAGACCGCGCCGCACCGGTCGCACAGCTCGACCGGGGGGATGTCGTCGCGGTGGGCGCGCCCACCGCGCCGGGGGCGTTTCCACATGAGGACTCCCGCGGACGACGGCGCGACGGCTCGGCTGCGCCGCACCGGCGGATGTCCTCAGTCTGCCCCTCCCGGCCGCGGACGACACGGTCGGCTTCCGGTCACGGCACCCCGAGCTCGAACAGCACGTACCCCCCGTACGAGCCGGAGGCCAGCGCCGCCGTGCCCAGCACCACGGCCAGCGAGGGCACGCGCAGTCGCCGCATCGCCAGGGCCAATGGGATGACGAGCGGGAACAGCGGGAGCAGGTAGCGGGAGACGTTGCCGAAGATCTGCTGGGTGCCCATCACCATCAGGTAGGACAGCACCGTGTACACGACCAGGACGGCCGGCGGGCGCAGCCGGACCAGCAGCACCGTGAGCACCGGCACCAGCAGCACCACCCCGACCCCGACGACGTCCTCGAAGGGCATCGCGAAGAGATAGTCGAAGTGGCCCACGGGCACGGAGGAGAGCACGTCGAGGGTGTGGCGGCCGTAGTCGAACTTATGGGCCCAGGCGCCGTCCTGGAGGGTGCTGTAGCCGTTCCACTCGCCCATGCGGTAGCCGACCCAGCCGAGGTATCCGGCGGTCCCCAGCGGCGCGATCAGCACCGCGGCCAGCGGACGGCGCAGGCGCTCCCGGCGGCGCCACACCGCGACCAGTCCGGCCACCGCGAGGGCGGCGGCCAGCGTCACGGCGGTCGGCCGGGCCAGGCCGGCCGTGAAGACCAGGACCCCCGCGGTGAGCCAGCGCCGGGTCAGGACGGCGTAGCAGGCCCAGGCAGCGAGCGCGGTGTACACCGACTCGGAGTACACCGCCCACTGCGCGCCCGACCCGGGCCACACCGCCCACAGCCCCACCGCGATCAGCCCGGCCCGGCGACCGCCCAGCCGCGCCGTCACGGCGTGGATCCCGAGGGCCGCGACGAAGGAGGCGACGACCGCGACGGCCATGCCGGAGCCGTACGGGCCGAGCCCGGTCACCTCCGAGACCATCCGCATCAGGGCCGGGTACAGCGGGAAGAACGCCGCCGAGTTGCCCTCCAGGGTGATCAGGCCGGTGGCGCCGGGGACGGGCTCCAGAGCGGGGTCGTAGCCGTGCAGGGCGATCTGCTGGTACCACCAGCCGTCCCAGCTGCCGAGGACGTCCCAGGGGTGCTCGCCGCCACCGAACCGCGGGTGCTTGTCGCGGAAGTCCCCGGCCGCGTCCAGCAGGTACATGAACACGGCGAACCCGGCCAGCTTCAGCGCGCCGTACGTGGCGAGCACCGGGCCGTGCTCGGCGGCCAGTCGGCGCAGCCGCGCGTGCCACGCGTGCCGGGCGGGCCGGTG
>NZ_JAAGMD010000533.1 GCF_010548465.1 Streptomyces sp. SID14436
CACCGGCCAGTTCGAGCGTCCGCAGATGAACGGCACGCGTGGGGCCGACTTCGGCGCCCCGCGTCCGCCGGCCCCGCAGCAGCGGCCGGTCCGGCGCGAGCCGGAGGCCCTGCCCCCGGCGACCGGTCCCGGCGACGGCCGTACCCCGCTGTACGACACGCTGGAGACCAACTGGTTCCGCGGTGGCGGCCGCCAGCAGCAGGAGCAGGGCGACGCCCCGGCTCCGGCCGCCCCGCAGCAGCAGCCGCAGGGGCCCACCGGCCCTCAGCGGTCCGAAGCGACCTCCTGGCGCAGCTCGCCCAACGACGAGCTGGTCCGGCAGGCCGAGCGGGTCCGGCAGCCGGCCGCGGGGGGCGTCACCACCTCCGGCCTGCCGCGCCGGGTGCCCCGGGCGAACCTCGTCCCGGGGACGGCTCAGCAGCAGTCGCACCAGAGCGGTCCGCAGGTCTCCCGCGCACCGGACGACGTGCGCGGCCGGCTGACCAATCTTCGTCGGGGTATCGCACAGGGGCGTCAGGCCGGGTCCACCCAGACCGGCAGCTTCCCGCGGCCCACTCACCAGCAGGAGCGTTAGTTGAGCCCGATGAGCCAGGCGGCACAGAACCTCAACTGGTTGATCACCAACTTCGTGGACAACACCCCCGGGGTGTCCCACACCGTCGTCGTGTCCGCCGACGGACTTCTGCTGGCACTGTCCGAGGGCTTCCCGCGCGATCGCGCGGACCAGCTCGCGGCCGTCGCCTCGGGACTGACCTCCCTGACGGCCGGTGCCTCCCGGATCTTCGAAGGCGGCGACGTGGCCCAGACGGTCGTGGAGATGGAGCGGGGGTTCCTCTTCCTCATGTCCGTCTCGGACGGCTCGTCGCTGGCCGTCCTGGCGCACCCGGAGTGCGACATCGGCCTCGTCGGCTACGAGATGGCGCTCCTGGTCGACCGCGCGGGCGCGGTCCTCACCCCGGACCTGCGCGCCGAGCTACAGGGAAGTCTGCTCCACTGATCGGCCCCGGCACCACCCGTCTCACCAAATCACCGTCCGGCCGCCACATTCCCCCCACCGGCCCCGTCAGACGGCTTGACTGACCGACTTGCTGTCCCGCCCGGAGGATTCATGACCCCGCCCACCGCCTCTCATGATCCGTACGCGGAGCCGTACGAGGACGAGGGCGACCAGCCGCTGGTGCGTCCGTATGCGATGACCGGCGGCCGGACCAGGCCGCGTTATCAGCTGGCCATCGAGGCACTGATCAGTACGACGGCCGACCCGGCAGCGCTCATGGGGCTCCTCCCCGAGCACCAGCGCATCTGCCATTTGTGCCGAGAGGTGAAGTCCGTCGCCGAGGTGTCGGCGCTGCTGAACATGCCGCTGGGTGTTGCCCGGATCCTGGTGGCGGACCTCGCGGAGGCGGGACTCGTCGCCATCCACCAGCCGGGCGGCGACGAATCGACCGGCGCCCCGGACGTGACACTGCTCGAAAGGGTGCTCAGTGGACTTCGCAAGCTCTAGTGGAGGGACGGTCTCCGAGAGCCGTTCCACGACCTCCGCGAAGATCGTGGTGGCGGGTGGCTTCGGCGTGGGCAAGACCACGTTCGTCGGCGCCGTCTCGGAGATCAACCCGCTGCGCACGGAAGCCGTCATGACGTCTGCGTCCGCGGGCATCGACGACCTCACCCACACCGGGGACAAGACGACCACCACGGTCGCCATGGACTTCGGACGCATCACGCTCGACCAGGACCTGATCCTCTACCTGTTCGGCACCCCCGGCCAGGACCGGTTCTGGTTCATGTGGGACGACCTGGTGCGCGGCGCCATCGGCGCGGTCGTCCTCGTCGACACCAGGCGGCTCGCCGACTGCTTCCCGGCCGTCGACTACTTCGAGAACAGCGGCCTGCCCTTCGTGGTCGCCCTCAACGGCTTCGACGGGCAGCAGCCCTACCAGCCGGAGGAGGTGCGCGAGGCGCTCCAGATCGGGCCGGACACGCCGATCATCACCACGGACGCCCGTCACCGTTCGGACGCGAAGAGCGCGCTGATCACTCTGGTGGAACACGCCCTCATGGCCCGCCTGAGGTAGATCAAATAGGGAGATCCACACGGGAGTTGTCGCTGAAGCACCGGAGCCGGCCGTGTCCTTTGACACCGTCGGCCCCGGTGTTCATAACGTTTCGGCAGAGGAATCGGGGGAGGTCGACACGCGACGCGTTCGAGCGGTACCACTGTGCGCACGAACGCCCTGCCTTTTGGCGGGGCTCGCTCTGTATGACCGTTTTATGTGGGGCTTACATCACTCCGATTCCCTGCCGTCGACTGTTTGGAAGAGCGCAGGTCGGCATGCTGGAATGCCTGAACTGCCCAGTAGCCCATGACGTACTCAGTAGTCGATGGCAAGCAGGGCTCTGAGACACAGCGGCACGTCAAGGTGCCGACCGCCGAGAGGTTGTTGGTCGAGTGAGGCGAAGCAAGAACAGTCCCGAGCCGTCGGCCCGGGGCAACTTCACCCCGCCGCCGCGCACAGCGGCGCCCGCCCACGTACCCGAACCCGAGCCGGCGGCCGCACCCCCGCCGAGCGGCGGCCGTTTCTCCCCGCGCAACTGGCGGGTGACCACCAGGCTGAACGCGATCCTGCTCATACCCGTGCTGGTCGGCCTCGTCATGGGCGGCTTCCAGGTGAGCAGCTCGATCGAGACCTGGCAGGAGGCCGAGGACGCCGAGAAGGTCGCGCTCCTCGTCCGCGCCGCCGACGACTACGGCCAGGCCCTGCTCAACGAGCGCGACCTCACCGCCGCCGACCTGCTGTCCGGCAAGGGCGAGACGGAGCAGGTCAAGAAGCTCCGGGCGGCCACCGACGCCGCCAAGGAGGAGTTCGACCGGGTCGCCGAGAACCTCCCGAACACCGCCGCCCTCGACCGGCGGATGCAGCTCTTCCGTGACAACGAGATCGGCCTGGGCCCGCTGCGCGAGAAGGCCTACACGGCGTCCATGGACCCGGTGAAGACCGAAGAGGGCTACGTCACCGTCCAGCACTCGCTGATGGAGTTCGCCAACGAGCTGGGTCTGGGCACCGAGAACGTCACCAGCTACGGCCGCACCGTCTACGCCGTCTCCCTGGCCAAGGCCGCCGCCTCCCTCCAGCGCTCCATCGGCGTCCACCTGCTGGTGCGCCCGAGCCAGAAGCCGGCCGTCGTCCAGCAGCAGCGCGTCTCCATGGTGTCCTACCGCTACCTCGAGGGCATCGCGATCAACGAGTTCGTCTCCGCCGCGACGGAGAAGGACGTCGAGCGCCTCGACGCGATCATGGCCCAGAAGCGCGAGACCATCGGTGACAAGGGCGCCGCGGTCGGCGCCGGCGAGTCGTCCTCCACCCAGGGCGGCGCCTACACGGCCATGCCCGCCGCCGACAACATGCTCCAGGGTCTCGCCTCCGGCGCGCTCAGCGAGGCGCAGCTCAAGGAGAACGGCATCACCCTGCAGAACTGGCTCGGTGCCTACACCGCCAAGTTCGCCGGGTACAGCGAGGTCGAGTCCGAACTGGTCGACAAGGCCGTGGAAGAGGCCCAGACCATCGCCGACGACGCCAAGCGGGACGCGCTGATCACCGGTGCGGCCGTGGTGATCGCCCTGCTCGCCGCGTTCATCCTGGCCGGCATGGTGGCCCGCCAGATGAGCCGTTCGATGCGCCAGCTGCGCAACGCCGCGTTCGGCATCGCCGAGCAGCGTCTGCCGATGCTGGTCGACCAGCTCTCCCGCACCGACCCGGGCCGGGTCGACACCCGGGTGGCCCCGATCCCGATCACCTCCACGGACGAGATCGGCGAGGTCGCCCGCGCCTTCGACCAGGTCCACCGCGAGGCGGTGCGGCTCGCCTCCGAGCAGGCGCTGCTGCGGGGCAACATCAACGCGATCTTCACCAACCTCTCGCGCCGCAACCAGTCGCTGATCGAGGGCCAGCTGACCCTGCTCACCGACCTGGAGAACAACGAGGCGGACCCGGACCAGCTGGAGAACCTCTTCCGCCTGGACCACCTGGCCACCCGTATGCGCCGCAACGGCGAGAACCTCCTCGTCCTCGCGGGCGAGGAGCCCGGCCGCCGCTGGGACCAGCCGGTCCCGCTGGTCGACGTGATCCGCGCCGCCTCCTCCGAGGTGGAGCAGTACGAGCGCATCGAGCTGTCCGGCGTGCCGGAGGCCGAGATCCACGGCCGCGCCGTGACCGACCTCGTGCACCTGCTCGCCGAGCTCCTGGAGAACGCCACCACGTTCTCCTCGCCGCAGACGAAGGTCCGGGTCACCGCGACCCGGCTGCCCGACGGCCGCGTGATGATCGAGATCCACGACAAGGGCATCGGCCTGACGGCCGAGGACTTCGCGGACATCAACCACAAGCTGGCCAACCCGCCGACCGTGGACGCCGCGATCTCGCAGCGCATGGGTCTGTTCGTGGTCGGCCGGCTGTCCGACCGGCACGGCATCCGGGTCCAGCTGCGCCCCTCGGGCGAGCAGGCCGGAACCACCTCGCTGGTCATGCTGCCGGACGCGATCACCCACGGTGGCGGCGGCGAGCAGCAGCCCGCGCACGACGAGTTCACGGTCTCGCAGATCATCCCGGAGCAGAACTTCCAGGGTGAGGACTTCAACCAGCAGCCGCTGCGCACCGCCGCCGAACTCGGTTTCGACGACAGCCGCTACACCGAGGTCCCGGACGACATCCGCGACCTGGACCCGGTCGGGCGTTCCCTGATGCGGGAGGGCCGCCGTGCAGCCCTGGAGGGATCGCAGCAGGCGCCCGGCACGCCCGCGCAGCAGGAGGACCAGGGCACCGGGGAGTTCGCCGCTCCGCAGGGCTACGACCCCGGCCAGGGCTACGACCGGGCGCAGGGCTACGACGACGGCGGCTACCGCGACCAGCAGACCGGCCAGTACGAGCAGCCGCAGCAGCCGGCCGGCTACGACCAGCAGACGTACGACACCGGCGATCAGCAGGCCTACGACACCGGGCAGCAGTCGACCTACGACGGCGGCTACTACGCGCCCGCCGGCCAGGCGCCGCAGAACGACGCCTTCGCGTCGAACGGCACGTACCCGGACACCGCGTACCCGGAGGCGCCCGCGCCGGACCGGACGCCGGCGGGTGCGTCCTCCGGCTCGTTCCCCGGTTTCGACGACCGGCGCCGCGAGGACGACTGGCCGCAGGCCGACGGCTACCAGAACGGCTACCCGGCCCAGTACCCTGCGGATACCCAGGAGTCGGAATCCACGCAGGCCGCTGACGCAGGTGAGCGGGACGGCGTAGGCTTCGACCGTCCGGGACCGGCCCACTCCGCCGTCCACGAGCTGACCGACGCCGGGCTTCCGCGCCGCGGATCCACCGCGAGCGGCGCCACGGGCGGCGCGCGGCACGCGGGCCAGGAGGCGCCGGCCTCTCCTCCGGAGAACAACGGCGACGGCAGCGGCTGGCGTTCGGCGAACGACGAGCGCTGGCAGCAGGCCTCGCAGCTGAGGAAGCCCAAGGCGGGCGGAGTGACCTCCTCGGGTCTGCCGCGGCGGGTGCCCAAGGCCAACCTGGTCCAGGGTTCCGCCGAAACCACTCCCCAGGGAGGCCCCCAGGTCTCCCGCGCCCCGGAGGACGTCCGGGGCAGGCTGAGCAACCTGCGGCGCGGTGTCCAACGGGGCCGCAACGCAGGCAGTGAAACGAACGGCCAGGGCTTCGGTCCTGACAGCACCTACAACCAGGAGCGTTAGTGTGAGCCCGATGAGCCAGGCGGCACAGAACCTGAACTGGTTGATCACCAACTTCGTGGACAACACCCCGGGGGTGTCCCACACGGTGGTGGTCTCCGCCGACGGACTCCTTCTGGCGATGTCCGAAGGCTTTCCCCGCGACCGCGCCGACCAGCTCGCGGCCGTCGCCTCCGGTCTGACGTCTCTGACGGCAGGCGCCTCCCGGATCTTCGAGGGCGGCAGTGTGAACCAGACGGTTGTGGAGATGGAGCGGGGATTCCTGTTCATCATGTCCATCTCCGACGGTTCGTCGCTCGCCGTCCTCGCACATCCGGAGGCGGACATCGGCCTCATCGGGTACGAGATGGCCCTCCTGGTCGACCGCGCCGGTACGGTCCTGACCCCGGATCTTCGTGCGGAGCTCCAAGGGAGCCTTCTCAACTAACAGACGGACGGTGCGCTTTGACGTCCCGGGGCCGTAAGGTTTCGGGACGCGGCTCCACCAGGATGGATGCCAGGCACAGTCGGAGGAGGAGAAAGTGGCAACACCCCCAGGCGGTTCGTCGTCGGGCAACTGGTCGTACGGCCCCGCACAGGGCCCGAACGACGGTGCCCAGAGCGGGTACGGCTACCCCTCCGCCCCCGACCACCGGCAGCCGTACGCGCCACAGGGCCCCGGTCCGTCGCCGTACGACCAGCCGCACGCCCCGCGCATCCAGCCCGTGCAGCCTCAGCGTCGCACCCCCGAGTCGGCGCCCGCAGGGTCGTCGAGCAACCCCCTGGTGCGCCCGTACGCCATGACGGGCGGACGCACCAGGCCGCGGTACCAGCTCGCCATCGAGGCACTGGTGCACACCACCGCGCAGCCGCACCAGATGCAGGGCCAGCTGCCCGAGCATCAGCGGATCTGCAACCTCTGCCGGGAGATCAAGTCGGTGGCCGAGATCTCGGCCCTGCTGACCATCCCTCTCGGCGTGGCCAGGATCCTCGTCGCCGACTTGGCGGAGGCGGGACTGGTCGCCATCCATCAGCCCGGCGGCGACGAGAACGCCGGCGGCCAGCCAGACGTGACACTGCTCGAAAGGGTGCTCAGTGGACTTCGCAAGCTCTAGCGGCGGTCCTTCCCGCTCCACCACCTCCGCGAAGATCGTGGTGGCGGGCGGCTTCGGCGTGGGCAAGACCACGTTCGTCGGCGCCGTCTCGGAGATCAACCCGCTGCGCACAGAGGCCGTCATGACGTCTGCGTCCGCAGGCATCGACGACCTCACCCACACCGGGGACAAGACGACCACCACGGTCGCCATGGACTTCGGACGCATCACGCTCGACCAGGACCTGATCCTCTACCTGTTCGGCACCCCCGGCCAGGACAGGTTCTGGTTCATGTGGGACGACCTGGTGCGCGGCGCCATCGGCGCGGTCGTCCTCGTCGACACCAGGCGGCTCGCCGACTGCTTCCCGGCCGTCGACTACTTCGAGAACAGCGGCCTGCCCTTCGTCATCGCCCTCAACGGCTTCGACGGGCAGCAGCCCTACCAGCCGGACGAGGTGCGCGAGGCGCTCCAGATCGGGCCGGACACACCGATCATCACCACCGACGCCCGTCACCGCTCGGACGCGAAGTCGACGCTGATCACGCTCGTCGAGCACGCGTTGATGGCGCGGCTGCGCTGACGGCCCGCCGCCGCCTGCGGGCCGTGGACGCAGGCGGCATCCCGGGGACCCGGAGGTCCCCGGGACGGCATGTACTTCCTCAGCAACAGGTAAGGGCCCCTCCTTCGCGGAGGGGCCCTTACCTGTTGACGTGTGCGGTCAGCGCCAGCTGTGCGGGGCGCGGAAGCCGCCCTCGCGCTCCAGACGGCGCCAGCCCGCCTTCGCGCGGCCGCGGTGGGCCGGGGCGGTGCCGGCGGGGCGGGCCGCCGCACGGGCCAGGAGGACGGCCGTGATGGCGGCGACCTCCTCGGGCTCGGCGTGGCCCTTCTCGACACGGATGTCAGGTGTGCTCATGGGGCTCAGTCTCCCTGGGAGAGGGGTCCGCGGGGTTGCCGCGGCGGGTCCGTCCGGTTACTGGGGCGGGTTGCCGTGCTTGCGGGACGGCAGGTCGGCGTGCTTGGTCTGCAGCATCGCCAGGGACCTGATGAGGACCTCGCGGGTCTCGGCGGGGTCGATGACGTCGTCGACCAGGCCGCGCTCGGCCGCGTAGTAGGGGTGCATCAGCTCCGACTTGTACTCCTTGACCATGCGGGCGCGCATGGCCTCGGGGTCCTCGGCGTCGGCGATCTGACGGCGGAAGATGACGTTGGCCGCGCCCTCGGCGCCCATCACGGCGATCTCGTTGGTCGGCCAGGCGTAGGTGAGGTCCGCGCCGATGGACTGGGAGTCCATGACGATGTAGGCGCCGCCGTACGCCTTGCGCAGGATCAGCGAGATCCGCGGCACCGTGGCGTTGCAGTAGGCGTAGAGCAGCTTGGCGCCGTGGCGGATGATGCCGCCGTGCTCCTGGTCGACGCCCGGGAGGAAGCCGGGGACGTCCAGGAAGGTGAGGATCGGGATGTTGAAGGCGTCGCACATCTGCACGAAGCGGGCGGCCTTCTCGGACGCCTCGATGTCGAGCACGCCGGCCAGCGTCTGCGGCTGGTTGGCGACGATGCCGACGACCTGGCCGTCCATCCGGGCGAGCGCGCAGATGATGTTGCGCGCCCAGCGCTCGTGGACCTCCAGGTACTCGCCGTCGTCGACGATCTCCTCGATGACCTTGGCCATGTCGTAGGGCCGGTTGCCGTCGGCGGGGACCAGGTCGAGCAGGGCGTCACCGCGGCGGTCCGCGGCGTCGGAGCTCTCCGCCCGCGGGGGGTTCTCGCGGTTGTTCTGCGGGAGGAGGGAGAGGAGGTAGCGCACCTCGTGGATGCAGGTCTCCTCGTCGTCGTAGGCGAAGTGGCAGACCCCGGAGGTCTCGGCGTGCACGTCGGCACCGCCCAGGCCGTTCTGGGTGATCTCCTCGCCGGTGACCGCCTTGACGACGTCGGGGCCGGTGATGAACATCTGCGAGGTGTCGCGGACCATGAACACGAAGTCCGTCAGGGCGGGGCTGTAGGCCGCGCCGCCCGCGCACGGGCCGAGCATCACGCTGATCTGCGGGATGACGCCCGACGCCTTGGTGTTGCGCTGGAAGATGCCGCCGTAGCCGGCGAGGGCGGAGACGCCCTCCTGGATGCGGGCGCCGGCGCCGTCGTTGAGGGAGACCAGGGGGGCACCGGCCGCGATGGCCATGTCCATGATCTTGTGGATCTTGGTGGCGTGGGCCTCGCCCAGGGCGCCGCCGAAGATCCGGAAGTCGTGGGCGTAGACGAAGACCGTGCGGCCCTCGACCGTGCCCCAGCCGGTGATGACACCGTCGCTGTAGGGCTTCTTGGCCTCCAGACCGAAGCCGGTCGCCCGGTGCCGGCGCAGCTGCTCGACCTCGCGGAAGGACCCGGGGTCCAGCAGGAGTTCGATGCGCTCCCGTGCGGTCAGCTTGCCCTTGGCGTGCTGCGCCTGGGTCGCCTTCTCGCTCGGGCCGGCCAGCGCCTGCGCACGGATCTCGTGCAGCTCGGCGACTCGCCCGCGCGCGTCGGCCGGCTCCCCCGGCAGGTCGGTCGGCTCACCCGGCGCCTCGTCCAAAACGGTCATGTAGTGACCTTACGAAGTCGACGGGCGATTGCGAGCCGTCGACTCCTCACAGTCTCGACGGCGATTTCCTGGTACCACTGAACAGAACCACGGCCGCATGCAGGCTTTTCGACTGCTCAGGGGGCGTGCCCCTTGTCGGGGTCGGACAAAGCCGTTCGGTGGAGAGTCACCTCACACCGGTGCGTGGCGCCCGCCTGCCCCGGAGTGACGCGCAGCCGCAGCCGGGGGCCGGTGGCCAGGAATTCCACGGTGTCGTCGGCGCGTACGGGTCCCCGCACCGGGTGGTCCCAGAAGATCTCCAGCGATTCGCCCGTTCGGGTCGGTCCGCTCACGCAGAGGGTAGCGGTACCGCCCGTGACGCGGACCAGCACGCTCGCCGCCGGCTGGGTCGGTGCCCACCGGTTGCCGCGGGGGCGCGTGCCCGGGGTGGCTCACGGCGGCGGAGAGGTGGTCGGCCGTGCTGCTCGACGGCCTGGACCGCCGGAGGAGGGGGGTGCCCCGCCGGGGCGCGGCCCCGGCGGTCGTGGCGAGCACGGCCCCGGGCCGGGCTGACCGGGGGCCGGGAGGGTACCCGGGGTGCGGCCGTGGCTGATTTTTTCCCGATCCTCCAAAAGATGTTGAACTTTGAAGGGAATGCCTCTACGGTGGGTCGTGTTGAGTTAGTTGAACATTGAACGGGATCACCCGTTCACCCCGTCCCCGAAGGAGAAACACCGTGGGTATCTTCAACCGCAAGAACGACGCCGCCACCGCCACCGCGCCCGCCGCCGCTCCGGACCTGTCCGCCCTCACCGGCGACTACACCATCGACCCGTCGCACACCACGATCGGCTTCGTCGCCCGGCACGCCATGGTCACCAACGTCAAGGGCAGCTTCAAGGAGTTCACCGGCTCGCTGCACCTGGACGGCTCCGACCCGTCGAAGTCCACCGCCTCCATCGACGTCGTGATGGACAGCATCGACACCGGCAGCGCCGACCGTGACGGCCACCTCAAGAGCGCCGACTTCTTCAAGACGGACGAGTTCCCGACGATGACCTTCCGGTCCACCCAGGTCGAGGCGGCCGGCGACGGCGAGTACCGCGTCACGGGCGACCTGACCATCCTCGGCACCACGCGGCCGCTGACCATCGACGTCGAGTACAACGGTGCCGCCACGGACCCGTTCGGCAACCAGCGCGTCGGCTTCGAGGGCAAGGCGGAGATCCTGCGCTCCGACTGGGGCCTCTCCTGGAACGCCGCGCTGGAGACCGGTGGCTTCCTGGTCTCCGACAAGATCAAGCTGAACTTCGACATCTCGGCGATCCGCAACGCCTGATCCCGACGGCGCGGCCCCGCCGCGCCACCCCCTGAGCGCGCCCGTCTCGCCGGCACCCGTGCCGGAAGGCGGGCGCTCGGCGTGTCCGGGGCGCGCCGCCCCGGACGGGCCGAGCGGTTCTCCGGCCGGCCCTCTCCCCCGGGGCCGGACCACTCAGAAGCCGCCGCCGAAGTCCCCGCCACCGCCGAAGTCGCCGCCGCCGAACCCGCCGCCGAAGCCACCGCCGAAGTCGCCGGGATCGAAGTCGGCACCGGACAGGTCACCGCCCTCGTAGCCGCCGAAGTCGCCGTACCCGGCGCCGTAGTCCGCGCCGTAGGCGGGGCCGGCCATCAGTCCGCCCAGCATCGTGCCGACGAGCAGGCCGGGCAGCAGACCGCCGCCGAAGTAGCCGCCGGCCCAGGGGCCGTAGGCGGGGCCCGCCTCCCAGTAGGGGCGGCGGCCGTACTCGGTGTCGACCTCGCGGACCACCGGGTCCAGCCCGTCGGAGAGACGGGCCCGGTCGGCCGCGCACACCGGCACCTCCCGGGCCGCGCCGCCCGGGGGCGTCCAGCGGGCGTCGGCCACCGAGGGGCCGTGCCGCGGGTCGAAGAAGCACGGCGGGCGGCGCTCGGGCAGCTCCCGGCCCTCGCGGCGGGCGGCGAGCACCGACAGCGAGAACCGGCCGTCCTCCACCGCCTGGGTGACCGCCTTGACGTCCTCGGGCCTGCGGGCCGCCGCCATCAGCGTCTTCGCCTGCTCGTAGGCGTCCAGCGCGCGCTCGTAGTCGCCGCGCATCGCGTCGTCGGCGCCGGGTTCCGAGGGGTGGAAGTCGAGACGGTCGAGTTCCTCGCCGAAGGCGGTGATGTCCTCGTCGACGACCACCCGCAGCTTCTCCAGCGCCGCCCGCTGTTCCTCCTCGTGGCGGCGCCGGTTGCGGCGGGACAGGGCGAACACGCCCGCGCCGCCCGCCGCCAGCACCGCGCCGACGGTGATCAGACCGCCGACCGGGACCTCGCCGCCGCCCTCGTTCCAGCTGCCGGGGGCCGTGCCGCCGATGGTGCGCAGCGCGTCGTCGACGAAGTCGTTCAGCTGGGCCTTGGCGTCACCGGCGTCCTGCGCGGCCGTGACCAGGTTGCGCACGCCCTGGCGGCTCACCACGCTGCTGTCGGCGCGCGCGTCGAACGCGCCGCCGAGGCGCACGCCGTACAGACCGGTCACGCCGGTCTCGGTGCGCAGGTTCCGGAAGAGGTTCCGGGTGGGCTGGTCGGCCGGGAGGACGGCGACGAAGACGGGTTTGTCCGCGTCCTCGATCTTCTTCGCGAGGGCGTCGGCATCCGCCTCGGACAGGATGTCCCGGGCATCGGGATCGACGTACACGGGCCGCTCGCGCAGCGCCCGGCCGACCTCCGAGAGGTCCGCCGCCGCCTGCGCGCCGGGCGCCGCGGCCAGCAGCACCGCCAGAGCGGCGACCACCGGCATGATCAGCAGGCGTACGAAAGTACGCGGCAGCGCGACCTTCATACTCTCGAAGCTACCCGAACAGACCGAAAAACGGACATCGGGCCCGGCAGGTATTCCCGCGGAACGGAATCCCTGCCGGGCCCGGCGGTCCGGCGAATCGCTGCTAGGCGACCGGCTCGACGCCCGCGCGCAGGAGGCCGTAGGCGTAGGCGTCCTCCAGTGCCTGCCAGGACGCGGCGATGACGTTGTCGGCGACGCCGACCGTGGCCCACTCCCCCGCCCCGTCGGAGGTGGAGATCAGCACGCGGGTCGTGGACTGGGTGCCGTGCTTGCCCTCGAGGATGCGGACCTTGTAGTCGACCAGCTCCAGCTTGGCGAGCTGCGGGTAGATCTTCTCCAGGGCGACGCGCAGTGCGCGGTCCAGGGCGTTGACCGGGCCGTTGCCCTCCGCCGTGGCGACGATGCGCTCGCTCTTGGCCCACAGCTTGACGGTGGCCTCGTTGGCGTGGCTGCCGTCGGGGCGGTCCTCGGCGATCGCGCGCCAGGACTCGACCGCGAAGTACTTCACCGGACGGCCCTCGGCCTCGGCCCGCAGCAGGAGTTCGAAGCTGGCGTCGGCCGCCTCGTAGGTGTAGCCCTTCAGCTCGCGCTCCTTGACCCGCTCCACGACCCGGGCGACCAGCTCCCGGTCGTCGCCGAGGTCGATGCCGAGCTCCTTGCCCTTGAGCTCGATGGAGGCCCGGCCCGCCATGTCGGAGACCAGCATCCGCATGGTGTTGCCGACCTGCTCGGGGTCGATGTGCTGGTACAGGTCGGGGTCGACCTTGATCGCGGAGGCGTGCAGGCCGGCCTTGTGCGCGAAGGCCGAGACGCCGACGTAGGGCTGGTGGGTGGAGGGCGTGAGGTTGACGACCTCGGCGATGGCGTGGGAGATGCGGGTCATCTCGCGCAGCCGGCCCTCCGGCAGCACCTTCTTGCCGTACTTGAGCTCCAGCGCGGCCACGACGGGGAAGAGGTTGGCGTTGCCGACCCGCTCGCCGTAGCCGTTGGCCGTGCACTGCACGTGGGTGGCGCCCGCGTCGACCGCGGCGAGGGTGTTGGCGACCGCGCAGCCGGTGTCGTCCTGGGCGTGGATGCCGAGCCGGGCGCCGGTGTCGGCCAGGACCGTGGCGACCACCGCCTGGATCTGCGCGGGCAGCATCCCGCCGTTGGTGTCGCACAGGACGACGACGTCGGCGCCGGCCTCGGAGGCCGCGCGGACCACGGCCTTGGCGTACTCGGGGTTGGCGCGGTAGCCGTCGAAGAAGTGCTCGCAGTCGACGAAGACCCGGCGGCCCTCGGACGTGAGGTGGGCGACGGTGTCCCGGATCATCTCGACGTTCTCGTCGAGCGTGGTGCGCAGGGCCAGTTCGACATGCCGGTCGTGCGACTTGGCGACCAGGGTGATCACGGGTGCGCCGGATTCCAGGAGCGCCCTGACCTGGGGGTCCTTGTCCGCCGTGGTGCCGGCGCGGCGGGTGGAGCCGAAGGCGACCAGCTGGGCGTGCTCGAACGCGATCTCCTCGCGGGCGCGGGCGAAGAACTCCGTGTCCCGCGGGTTGGCGCCGGGCCAGCCGCCCTCGATGAAGCCCACGCCGAACTCGTCCAGGTGCCGTGCGATGGCCAGCTTGTCGGCGACCGTGAGGTTGATGCCCTCGCGCTGGGCGCCGTCGCGCAGTGTGGTGTCGAAGACGTGGAACGAGTCGTCGGGCTCGCTGGTTGCGGTCATGGTCTGAAGGCTCCTGATATTGATCTCGGTCTACCGGAATGACCGGTTCCACCGTCTCTCCATGGTCCCTCACGCACTGTTTCCGGCTGCGGATGGGCCAGGAAACAGAAAAACCCCTCGCGGGTGCGAGAGGTCTGCGCGCGGGTCGAGGACGACGGTGTCCGCCCGTACCGTGTCGTACGTGCGGTCACTGCGGACCGGCGCGCCTGCTGCCAATAATCGTGGCGAACGAGAGCACGGGGGCAGTCTGGCACATTCCGCCCCCGTGTCCGGCGGCCGTCTCAGGATGCGGGCGGTCCCAGGCGGGGGGGGCGGGTACCCGGACCGGGTGGCGGCAGGCGGAGGGCGGGGGCCGGAGGGGTCCGGCGCCCGCCCTCGTGGCCGCCCGTGCGTCAGCCCAGCTGGTGCATCCAGCCGTGCTTGTCCTCGGCCGTGCCGCGCTGGATGTCGAGCAGGGCCTGGCGCAGCTTCTGCGTGACCTCTCCGGGCTCGCCGCCGCTCTGCTGCCACTCGGCACCGGCCCGCTTGACGGTGCCGACGGGGGTGATGACGGCGGCGGTGCCGCAGGCGAAGACCTCGGTGAGGGTGCCGTTCTCCGAGTCGCGCTGCCACTGGTCGACGGAGACCCGCTCCTCGACGGCCTCGTAGCCCAGGTCGCGGGCGACGCTCAGCAGGGAGTCACGGGTGACGCCCTCCAGGATGGACCCGGTGAGGGTGGGCGTGACGATCCGGTCGCCGTAGACGAAGTACAGGTTCATGCCGCCCAGTTCCTCGACCCAGGTGTGCTCCACGGCGTCGAGGTAGCAGACCTGGTCGCAGCCCTTGGCGGCGGCCTCGGCCTGGGCGAGCAGGGAGGCGGCGTAGTTGCCGCCGGTCTTGGCGTCTCCCATGCCGCCGGGGACGGCGCGGACCCGGTCCTCGGAGACCCAGATGGACACCGGCTTGATGCCGCCCGGGAAGTAGGCGCCGGCCGGGGAGGCGATGACCAGGAACAGGTACTCGTTGGCCGGCTTCACCCCGAGCCCGACCTCGGTGGCGATCATGAACGGGCGCAGGTAGAGCGACTCCTCGCCGCCGTGCGCCGGAACCCACGCCTTGTCCTGGCGCACCAGCGCGTCGCACGCCTCGAGGAACGTCTCGACGGGCAGCTCGGGCATGGCCAGGCGGCGGGCGGAGCGCTGGAAGCGCTCGGCGTTCTTCTCCGGACGGAAGGTGGCGACGGAGCCGTCGGGGCGCCGGTAGGCCTTCAGCCCCTCGAAGATCTCCTGCGCGTAGTGCAGGACGGTGGTGGCGGGGTCCAGGGAGATCGGCGCGTACGGGACGAGCTGGCCGTCGTGCCAGCCGCGGCCCTCCGTCCACTTGATGGTCACCATGTGGTCGGTGAAGTGGCGGCCGAACCCGGGGTTGGCCAGGATCGCCTCGCGCTCTGCGTCCGAGAGCGGGTGGGCGGAGGGCTTGAGCTCGATCGTGGGCGTCGTCATGAGTGGTTTGTCCTTCACCGGTTGTAGTGACGGGCCGCGCACACTCCCGTACGGCCGGTGGCCGATACTAGGACGTCCGAGCATTCCCTCATTCCGCGGCTCCGCGTTCGATTATCGCCCGGGGACGGCTGCGGTAGAAACGGGGTGAATGCGGCCCGTTGGTCGATGGTGGCACCCGGCGGGGACATGCGGAAGCCGCCGGGTGCGCGGGGACCCGGCGGCTTCGCGTGTGGTCGAGAGCGCGCCCGGTCAGCCGGCTACCCGTACGGCGAGGGCGTCGCCGATCTCGGACGTGCTGCGTGCGGGCAGGTCACCGCGGTCCGCGAGGTCGGCGGAGACGGCGTCCTCGATGCGCGCGGCCTCGGACTCGTGGCCGAGGTGGCGCAGCAGGAGGGCGACGGACAGGACGGTGGCCGTCGGGTCGGCCTTGCCCTGGCCGGCGATGTCCGGGGCCGAGCCGTGCACGGGCTCGAACATGGAGGGGAACTCACCCGAAGGGTTGATGTTCCCGCTGGCGGCGACGCCGATGCCGCCGGAGACGGCCGCGGCGAGGTCGGTGATGATGTCGCCGAAGAGGTTGTCGGTGACGATGACGTCGAAGCGGGCCGGGTCGGTGACGAGGTAGATCGTCGCGGCGTCGACGTGGATGTAGTCGGTGGTGACGTCGGGGTACTCCTCGGCCACCCTGCTGAAGATGTTGGTCCACAGGTGGCCCGCGAAGGTCAGCACGTTGTTCTTGTGGACCAGCGTCAGCTTCTTGCGGGGGCGGGCCTGGGCGCGGGCGAAGGCGTCGCGGACCACGCGCTCGACGCCGAAGGCCGTGTTGACGGAGACCTCGGTGGCGACCTCGTGGGGCGTGCCGGTGCGGATGCTGCCGCCGTTGCCGGTGTAGGGGCCCTCGGTGCCCTCGCGGACGACGACGAAGTCGATCTCCGGCTGGCCCGCGAGCGGGGTGGACACGCCCGGCAGGAGCTTGCTCGGCCGGAGGTTGACGTGGTGGTCGAAGGCGAAGCGCAGCTTGAGCAGGAAGCCGCGCTCCAGGACGCCGGAGGGGACGCCGGGGTCGCCGATGGCGCCGAGCAGGATGGCGTCGTGCTGCCGGAGTTCGGCCAGGTCGGCGTCGGTGAGGGTCTCACCGGTGGCGTGGTAGCGCCGGGCGCCGAAGTCGAACTCCTTGGTCTCCAGCTTCACATCCTGCGGAAGGACGGCGGAAAGGACCTTGAGACCTTCGGTCACGACCTCCTGGCCGATGCCGTCACCGGGGATCACTGCGAGATTGATGCTGCGAGACATGCGGGCACCCTACTCCTCGTCCCATGCACTGACACGAGCCGTCCGGGATGCGGACACCCGCATGGCGGACGGCCCGGACTCAGTGGCCGGTCGAGCCGCCGTTGTCCCGGCGGTCCAGGGCGCGCTGCAGGGCTGCGGCGGCGTTCTTCCGGTCGGACTCGGAGGTGCGGGAGGTGTGGCGGACGCGGCGGCGGGCGGTCGTCTCGGGCATGGGAGATCGGCTCCTTCGGAACACGCGCGGGAACGCGCGGAGGGTCACGGGATGCCGGAAGGGGCGGGGAACCAGGGACCGCAGGGGGTGACCTGCACGAGGGTCCGGCTCACGACCGCCATTCGCTTGATCGAGCGAGACGTTCGGCTCCTACAAAAGTAAGGGCGCGCCGCGCGTCTGTCTGCACAATTACTTGGGCTTCCTACTATCTGAGACGGTGGACTACGTCACACCCCTCTGACCTGGGGTTCTCCGTCCAGGGCCGCCGCTCCCCCGTCGCACGCGGACGGACGAACGGGCCAGGTCGGGGGGTGACCTGGCCCGTTCGCGATCGGGGTGGGCGTCAGCCCATGTGCGGGTACGTGTAGTCGGTCGGCGGGACCAGCGTCTCCTTGATGGCGCGGGTCAGGGTCCAGCGCATCAGGTTCTGCGGGGCGCCCGCCTTGTCGTTGGTGCCGGAGGCCCGGCCGCCGCCGAAGGGCTGCTGGCCGACGACGGCACCGGTCGACTTGTCGTTGATGTAGAAGTTGCCGGCCGCGTAGCGCAGCTTCTCCATCGTGTACGCCGCCGCCGCGCGGTCGTTCGCGATGACCGAGCCGGTCAGGGCGTAGTCCGACACCGACTCCATCTGGGTCAGCATCTCGTCGTACTTCTCGTCGTCGTACACGTGCACGGCGAGGATCGGGCCGAAGTACTCGGTGCGGAACACCTCGTTCTCCGGGTCGCTGCACTCGATGACGGTCGGGCGGACGAAGTAGCCGACCGAGTCGTCGTAGGAGCCGCCCGCCACGATGGTGCAGGACGGGTCCTGCTCGGCCCGGTCGATGGCGGCCTTGTTCTTGGCGAAGGACCGCTCGTCGATGACGGCGCCGATGAAGTTGGACAGGTCGGTGACGTCACCCATCCGGATGCCGTCCACCTCGGCGGCGAACTCCTCCTTGAAGCCGGAGTTCCAGATCGAGGCCGGGATGTAGGCGCGCGAGGTGGCGCTGCACTTCTGGCCCTGGTACTCGAAGGCGCCGCGGGTCAGCGCGGTCCTGAGGATCGCGGGGTCGGCGCTCGGGTGGGCGACGACGAAGTCCTTGCCGCCGGTCTCGCCGACCAGACGCGGGTAGGTGCGGTACTTCTCGATGTTCTGGCCGACCGTCTTCCACAGGTGCTGGAAGGTCCGGGTCGAGCCGGTGAAGTGGATGCCGGCCAGGTCGCGGTGGGCCAGGGCGACCTCGGAGACCTCCAGGCCGTCACCGGTGAGGAGGTTGATGACGCCCTTGGGCAGACCGGCCTCCTCCAGCAGCCGCATCAGCAGCACGGCGGCGTGGGTCTGGGTCGGGGACGGCTTCCAGACGACGACGTTGCCCATCAGGGCGGGCGCGGTCGGCAGGTTGGCGGCGATGGCGCTGAAGTTGAACGGCGTGATCGCGTAGACGAAGCCCTCCAGCGGGCGGTGGTCCAGGCGGTTCCACACGCCCGGCGAGTTGGCCGGGGGCTGCTCGGCGAGGATGCCGCGCGCGTAGTGGACGTTGAAGCGCCAGAAGTCGACCAGTTCGCAGGGGCTGTCGATCTCGGCCTGCTGGGCGGTCTTGGACTGGCCCAGCATCGTGGAGGCGGCGATGGTCTCGCGCCAGGGGCCGGCCAGCAGCTCGGCGGCGCGCAGGATGATCGCCGCGCGGTCGTCGAAGGACATCGCACGCCAGGCGGGCGCGGCGGCGAGGGCCGCGTCGATGGCGTCCTGGGCGTCCTGCCGGGTGGCGTGGGCGGCGGTGCCCAGGCGGGCCTTGTGGTTGTGCGGCTGCACGACGTCGAACCGCTCGCCGCCGCCCATCCGCTTCTCACCGCCGATGGTGCAGGGCAGGTCGACCGGGTTGTCGGCCAGCTCCCTCAGCCTGGCCTCCAGCCGGGCCCGCTCGGGGGAGCCGGGGGCGTAGCCGTGCACCGGCTCGTTGACGGGGGTGGGGACCTGGGTCACAGCGTCCATGATGTCCGTAACTCCTTGACTTGAGCGGTGTGGGTCAGCCCTTGGTGATCATGCTGCGAGCGAAGAACCGCAGGTTGGCGGGCTTCTCCGCGAGCCGCCTCATGAAGTAGCCGTACCAGTCGGTGCCGTAGGCGGTGTACACGCGCATGCGGTGGCCCTCCGCGGCCAGCCGCAGGTGCTCGTCGCTGCGGATGCCGTACAGCATCTGGAACTCGTACTCGTCCGGCTTGCGCCCGGCGATGCGGGCCAGCTCCTGGGCGATGGAGATCAGACGCGGGTCGTGGGACCCGATCATCGGATACCCGTCGCCGTTCATCAGGGTGCGCAGGATGCGCACGTACGCCTTGTCGATCTCGTGCTTCTGCTGGAGGGCGACGTCGGCGGGCTCCTTGTAGGCGCCCTTCACCAACCGTACGCGACTGCCGTTCGCGGCGAGCCTGCGCGCGTCCTCCTCGGTGCGGTACAGGTACGCCTGGATCACGCAGCCGGTCTGCGGGACGTCCCGGCGCAGCTCCTCGTGGACGGCGAACATCGAGTCGAGGGTGGTGTGGTCCTCGGCGTCCAGGGTGACGGTGGTGCCGATGGCGGCCGCGGCCTCGACGACCGGGCGGACGTTGGCGAGCGCCAGGTCGTGGCCGCCGGGGAGGGACTGGCCGAACATGGACAGCTTCACGGACACCTCGACGCGGTCGCCGAGCTCCAGCGGGGCCAGCCGCTCGATCAGTTCGAGGTAGGCGTCACGGGCCGCCCCGGCCTGGGCGGGCGTGGTGATGTCCTCGCCGACGACGTCCATCGTCAGCTCCAGGCCGTTGCCGGTGAGCTCCTGGACGATGGGCAGCACCTCGTCCACGGTCTCGCCGGGGATGAAGCGGTCGACCACCTGCCTGGTGCCCGGCGCCGCCGAGACGAGCCGACGCATCCGGTCGCTGCGCGACGCGGCGAGAATCACGGGACCCAGCACGGGGCACCTCCAAACACCTGCACCGGACGGCCGCCCCCCTCTTCGGGGTACGGCACGGAGAACCACCCTGAACCTATGGACCGACCCGATCGTCGGCCATCGACAGCTGTCACGCATCCGTGCCGCGGATCTCAGACATCTGTATGAAGCGGGCGATGCCGTGCGGGACAATGCCCGGGTGACGTCGGAACACAGGGGTGACTACCAGGAGCTCGTGGACGAGATCTCCGAGCTGCTCGGCGCCCCGGCGACCCTGGAGAGCCGGGACTTCGAGCTGATCGCCTTCGGCGCCTACGACAGCGAGGGCGACCTCGATCCGTCCTCGCTCGACCCGGTGCGCACCCGCTCGATCCTCACCCGGCGCTCCACGCCCGCCGTCCGCGCCTGGTTCGAGGGCTTCGGCATCACCCGCGCCAGGGGCCCGGTACGCATCCCGCGCACGCCGGAGGCGGGGGTGCACCGCGGCCGCATCTGCCTTCCGGTACGCCACCGGGGCGTCGTCCTCGGCTACGTGTGGCTGCTGGAGGACGGCCCGGGCCCCTCCGACCGCCGGCTCGACGCGGCCATGCGGGTGACCGCCCGCATCGGCGCGCTGCTCGCCGACGAGGCACAGCACGGCGCGGACCTCACCCGCGAGCTGCGGGCGGTGCTCACCGCGGAGCGCGACTGGCAGCGCGACATGGCGGTCGCCGAACTGCGCACCGCGCTCGGCCCCCGAGCGGACCGGCCGCACACGCTGGTCTGCGTGGCGCCCTGGCCGGCCGGCCCCGACGACGACGCCCCGTCGGTGCGCACC
>NZ_JAAGMD010000557.1 GCF_010548465.1 Streptomyces sp. SID14436
CGGTGCGCGCGCCGAACTGGCCGGCGCGCGGGCGAACGTCGGCGCCGCCGCCCGCCTGCTGGCCTGGGGCCTGCTGTACCTGCTGCCGGCCATCGTGTGGTGGCCGGCGGCCGTGCTCGCCGCGGGCGTGCTGGTGACGGCCCGTCACCGGGCGCGGGCGGCGGTCGCCGTCCAGGCCGACCTGATCGAGGCGGCGGTCGACCTCTACGGCCGGGAGCTGGTGCTGCTGCTGGGGGTCGACTGCCCGGGGCGTCTCACCCGTGAGGCGGGCGAGGCGGCGACGAGCCTGCTGCGCAAGGACCGCACGGACCGCTCACGCCTCGAGGGGTGACGGGGCGGAGCGGCGTCCGAGGCCGTGGAACGTGGACACGATGACGTGCGGTGCGCCGGGGAACATCACCGTGAAGCCGTCCCTGCGGCCGCTGGGCCGCCGGGGCGGCCCGGGGACGTCCGACAGAACGACGGGGGTGTGGGGCGTGGCGCGCAGCAGGCGGTCGTGCCGGGCCCGGTCGCGTGCGGGCATCAGGCGGCGGTCGACGGCCAGCGACGGCGGGTCGCTGAGCCGGGGCCAGTGCTCGTGGTGGACGTGGACCCTGACCCGCAGGCGTCCCTCGCCCAGCGCGTGCTCCACCTCGGCCAGGTGCTCGGCGAGCGCCCCGACGGCGTCGGCGACGCGGTCACAGGTCTCGCTCAGGTCGAGGCCCTCCTGGTAGGGGGCCTCGCGGTTGCCGGGGCCGACGACCCGGCCCCGGATGCCGAGGTCCTCGTCGTGGACCTCCTGGCCGTCGGCGAGGCCGGTCCGGTCGCCGCTGTGGGTGCCGAGGGTGAGGTCCGCACCGTACCGGCTCGCGGTCATCGCCACGGGGAAGAGGCCCGTGTAGCGCAGGGTCCGGGCGCAGCCGAGGAGGACGGCCGGGACCGGCAGGCCCGGGACGCCTCGCATCAGCCGCACCGCCTCCGGCCGCCGGCCGAGCAGGTCCAGCACGTGGGCGTAGTCGCGGCGGACGGCGCGGGTGGCGTCGTGGTCGGGGCCGAAGGTCTGCTCGCACCCGGCGAGCAGTACCGGGTACTCGCGCGCCGCGGCGGCCGGGTCGCCCTTGCGGACCATGACGGTCAGGGCGTTGTTGGCGGCGTTCAGGGTGAGCGGGTGGGCCGGGCCGAGCAGCTGGGTGCGGTGGGTGTGCACGGTGCCGAGCAGGCCCAGGGCGTCGTCCCAGCGGCGGAGGTCGCGCAGGACCAGGGCGAGGTTGTTGAGGCAGACCAGGGTGAACAGGTGGGTGCTGCCGAATCTGCGGGACAGCCCCTGGAACGCGAGCTCGTACTGCTCCTCCGCCTCGCGGAGCCGCCCTTCGCGGTGCAGGGCGCCCGCGAGGTCGTGCCGGGCGGTGGTGGTCTCCAGCGCGAGCGCGCCGTGCCGCTTCTCCAGGTACCCGACACGCTCGCGCAGCTGCGTCACCGAACCCTCCGACACCGGCCGGCCCTCCCTCCCCGGACCGCGGGACACCACGGTCGCGGGCTCACGGATGCGTCTCCCCGGACCGGGAGTACGCCGCCCCGCCCGGGGTGGTTCCCGGTGGGCCGCCGCTTCACTCGTACGGGTCGGCAGGAACCGGCGGTTCACCGGTCGTGCGCGGCAACACCTTCCCGGCGCACCCGAGTTGGACCGTTCACCGCTCCCCCGGCTCAGCCCGTCGCGTCCGCCAGGGCCAGTTCGTGCAGGCGCTCCGGCGGGCCGGGCCGGGCGTAGTACCA
This sequence comes from Streptomyces sp. SID14436, assembly GCF_010548465.1. Classification (GTDB taxonomy): domain Bacteria; phylum Actinomycetota; class Actinomycetes; order Streptomycetales; family Streptomycetaceae; genus Streptomyces. The sequence continues at coordinate 1,753 of NZ_JAAGMD010000557.1, forward strand.
GCCCTGGGCCGTGTCGCAGCCGAGTATCCGCAGCTGTTCGGCCTGGGCGCCGGTCTCCACGCCCTCCACGGTGACCGCGAGGTCGAGGCTGTGGGCGAGGGAGACGATGCCTTCGACGATCTTGAGGTCGACCGGGTCGGCCGGGAACTGCTGCATGCTCTGGGTGAAGGAGCGGTCCAGCTTGAGGATGCTCACCGGGAGGCGGCGCAGGTTGGCGAGGTTGGAGTAGCCGGTGCCGAAGTCGTCCAGGGCGATGTCGACGCCCATCTCGGCCAGCCGGCGCAGCGGTTTGAGCAGGTCGTCGTCGGCGCCGATGAGCGCCGACTCGGTCACCTCCAGGCACAGCGCGTCGGGGGCCACGCCGGCGCGTTCCAGGATGTCCACGGTGTCCTGGACCAGCCCGGGGTGGGTGAGCTGGCACGGCGAGAGGTTGACGTTGATGCGCAGGGGGCCGGCGAGGCCCGCCCCGCCGTGCCGTTCCTGCCAGTCGCGGGCCTGCCGCACCGACTGTTCCAGCACCCAGCGGCCCAGCGGCACGATGAGGCCGGTGTGCTCGGCGAGCGGGATGAACCGGTCCGGGGAGAGCACGCCGTGCTGCGGGTGCAGCCAGCGCACCAGGGCCTCGGCGCCGCGCACGCTGCCGTCGCCGAGGTGCACCAGCGGCTGGTACTCGATGAAGAACTCACCGCGCTCCAGCGCCGCCGGCAGGGCGGTGGTCAGTCCGTGCCGGGTGATCGCGCGGGCATCGGCCTCCGGGTCGGCGAGCTCGAAGCGGTTGCCGCCCGCCGACTTGGCGCGGTACATCGTGATGTCGGCGCTGCGCAGCACCTCCGCCGCGCTGCGCTCGCCGGCCGGGCCCTCGACGATGCCGATGCTGCCGCGCACGGTCAGTTCGCGGCCGTCGATGCTGATCGGGGCGAGCAGCGCGTTCATGATGCGGGAGGCGAGTTCGTCGACGCCGTGCCGGGTGTCGGGGCCGGTGGTCAGCGCCACGAACTCGTCGCCGCCGAGCCGGGCGACCATCTCGCCGGGGGCGGTGGCGCAGGCCTGGAGCCGGTCGGCGACCTCGACGAGCATCCGGTCCCCGGCGGCGTGGCCGAGGCTGTCGTTGACGGTCTTGAAGCCGTCCAGGTCGAGGTAGCACAGGCCGAACCGCTGCCCCTCCCCCGCGCCGAGCGCCTTTTCCAGGCGTTCGAAGAAGAAGGTGCGGTTGGGCAGCCCGGTGAGGGCGTCGTGGGTGGCCTCGTAGCGGAGCCGCAGGTTGAGCAGCCGTCGTTCGGTGGTGTCCTCCATGAGGGCGAGCTGGTACTGGGGGCGGCCGTCGGGGTCGCGCAGCAGGGAGACCGTCAGGTTCGTCCACAGGACGGTCCCGTCGGGGCGGTAGAACGCCTTCTCCAGGTGGTAGTGCTCGCGTTCGCCCCCCACCAGTTCCTCGTACAGCTTCCAGGTCTGGGGGGCGTCCTCGGCATGCGTCCAGTCCTGGACGTTGCGGCCGCGCAGGTTCTGCTCGGAGACGCCGAACATGCGGACCAGGGCACCGTTGACCTGGAGGACGTTGCCCTCGAGGTCGGCGATGCCGATCCCTATGGCCGCGCCCTCGAAGACGGCGCGGAACCGGGCCTCGGTGGCGTGCAGCGCCTGGGCGACCACGCCCTGGGCGCGCAACGCGGCCTGGGCGATGGCCTCCTGCTCGGCCAGGGTGCGCTCCCTGAGGGCCTGCGCGAAGCCGGCGGCCATGGCGTGCTGCAGCCGCGCCGAGCGGGCCCGCAGGGCCTCACGGTCGCCGTCCCCGCCGCAGTACAGGACGAGGTAGGCGTCCACGCAGTCCAGGCTGCGGCTGAGGGCCTCCGGGTCGGTGCAGTGCGCGCCGACCAGGGCGGCGCCGACCGCCCTGCCCGCCTCCGGGTCGAAGGTCCTGGCGCGCAGGGCCTCGCTCAGCCGCCGGGCGGGGTCCAGCAGTTGGCGCTCGAATTCGGGCCGGGTGGACGAGGTGGAGGTCACCGGGAAGACCGCCCGGCTCCAGATCGTCGCGAACCGGCGCAGTCTGTCCTCCGGGCCGTCGGGTTCCGCGTTCACCGCGTACGTCCCACGCCGGCGAATCCGGAGAAGGCGAACGGGTCCACGTCCTCCACGGGTGTCTCCGGCCGCCACCGCGGCATCGGCACCAGTCCGGGTTCCACCATGTCGTACCCCTCGAAGAACCGCGCGATGTCCTCGCGCGTGCGCATGATCAGCGGGTTGCGGGTGTTTCTGTACACGTCCACCGCCCCCTCGGCCCGCTCCGGCGGCAGCGGGACCCCCTCGTAGGAGGCGTGGGTGAGGACGAGCATGCTGCCGGGCGCGAGGGCCTGGCGCAGTTCGGCCACCGCCGCGTACGGGTCGTCCGCGTCCTCCACGAAGTGCAGTATGGCAACGAGCAGCAGCGCCACTGGCCGGTTCAGGTCGATCAGCCGCTCCACCTCGGGGCTTTCGAGGATGTCGCGGGGGCCGAGCAGATCGGCCGCGACGACGTCCGCCCGGTCGTTGCCCCGCAGCACCTCCCGGCTGTGGGCCACCGCCACCGGGTCGTGGTCGACGTACACCACGCGCGCCCCGGGGTCGGCGGCCTGGGCCACCTCGTGGACGTTGCCGAACGTGGGGATGCCGGAGCCGATGTCGAGGAACTGCGTGATGCCCTCACCGGCCGCGTACCGCACGGCCCGGCGCATGAAGGCACGATTCGCCTGCATGATCTTGGGCAGTCCCGGCATGAACTCCATCGCCTTGCGCGCCGCCTTCCGGTCGACCTCGAAGTTGTGCGATCCGCCCAGGTAGAAGTCGTACATCCGGGAGACGCTCGGCACCGTGATGTCGATGCTCCGTGGGGCCCAGGCGGGACGCTCCATGTATGTCTCCAAGGCGAAGGCGATCCGGTGTTCGAGAGCAGAGGCTACTGATCGCCCGCCAAGGGAGCGACCTGAAACGGAAATTGACCATCCGTTCCCGGTCACTGCCGCTGGCACGTGCCGAATTGATACCCCGATACATGGTGACGAAAAGTACCCATGGCATTCCGGAGAGTTCCGACGTGCGGCGAAAGACAGGGAGAAGGACCCCGAAATTTCCCCGAGTTCAGTCAATCACAGCAAAACGGTCCGCCCCTCCGTGCGGCATGGAGGGGCGGACCGCGGTCGGCGGTGCCGAAGTGGACGACACCCTGGGGAGGTTGCTACTTCTCCGGCGCGCCGACCGGCTTCCCGTCGGGGCGGACGGCGTACCAGGTGCCGCCGACGCCCTGACCGTTGGTGTCGCCGGGCGCCTTGTCCCCGGCGAAGGTGTAGATGGGCCAGCAGTTGATCGTCTGCTGCTTCGCGCCGTCCGGGCGCGTGAAGGTCATGTAGTTCTTCTTCTGGATGCCCTTGGTGTCGTTGATGTCGACGGGCGCCACGACCGGCCACTTGTCCAGGCAGGCGCCGGTGCAGGCCGAGACGGGCTTCGGCCAGGCCTCGTCCTTGGCGAAGCGGTAGACCGTCATCCCGTTCTTGTCGACGACGATCTCGCCCAGCTTCGGGTCCTTGCGGGTGGACAGCCCGGGCTGATCGGCCGCCTGCGCCTTCTTGCCCTCGGGGGTCAGCGCGTACCACTTGCCGCCCACGCCCTGGCCCTTGGTGTCCCCGGCGTTGACGTCCTTGACGTAGCGGTAGGCGGGCCAGCCGGCGATGGTCAGCTGCTTGGTGCCGTCGGACCGGGTGACCTCGCCGAGCAGGGCCTCGTCGATGCCCTCCCCGGCCGTGGCGTCGTCCGCGGGCACCGGGGGCCAGGTCGCGGCGCAGTCGCCGTCGCAGTTGGACTTGGGCGGCTTCGCGGCGTCCTGGTCGAAGCGGTAGAGGGTGAGTCCGAGGCCGTCCGTCACAACCTTGCCGAGCTCGGCGTTGTCGGCGGCGGACAGCTCGCCCGCGGAATTGGCCGGGCCGGTGGACGGCTGGGCGCTCGCCTTGTCCCCGCCGGCTCCGGCGTAGTCCCCCGCACCTGCGGCGCCCACGTTCTGGCTGCTGGAGGGCGGCGGAGCGTCCTGACCGCACGCCGTCGTCAGCGCCAGCACCGCCGCGGCGCTCGCCACCAGGGAGGCGGTCCGCCAGGAGGTCTTCATCGTCAACTCCACATCATCGCCATCGTCTTGCAGCGCTCTGCCGTGCCGCCGCTCGACGATGGGTACGCACGGGAGTACCCGTCGTGTTCAACGCCCGCCGGACTTTTTTGCGGAACCTCCGGCTCCCCGGGGGCCGGAGGCACTCGGGGCGGCGGATGCTGCCGGGGCCGGCGGAGGTTCCCGGGGGTGGCGTCCCGCACGCCAGTGCGGCGTCGCGCTCGCGCGGGCCCGGGCCGGTCCAATCCCCGGAAGCGGGAATTAACTCCATCGGGCCATTCACCGGGGACCCGCGCGTGTCCCGTCACGGCCCGGCTCATGATCTCCGTCGTGCAAGGACTCGTACCGATCTCCTCTGCCCTCGTGGCCCGCGCGCTGGCCGCCGCGGCGCTGGCCTGGGCCCTCGTCGGCGCACCCGGCACGGCGACGGCGGACGCCTGTGCGTACGCCTCGACCGGCCCGAACGGCACCGAGGCGGTGGCGGTCGCCGGCAGCATGACCTGGCCCCTGCCCCCCAAGTGCTCACCCCCCGCGCCCCCTCCGACGCCGACGCCGACACCGGCCCCCACGCCCACGCCGACTCCGCCACCGCCACCACCTCCGCC
>NZ_JAAGMD010000579.1 GCF_010548465.1 Streptomyces sp. SID14436
GATCGCCCTCCCGGCTGCGCCGCCTGCTCCGCCGCCGGCGCCGGACACCGGCCGGCTGACGCCCGGACCAGCCCCTCGGCAGGCCCGAACGGCTCCCGCCGGGCGCCGAAGCCGCTGGCCAACGCCAGACCTACAGCGCCCGGAACAACCCTTCCTGGACGACCGACACCAGCAGCCGTCCCGCGCGGTCGTAGATCCGGCCCCGGGCCAGACCCCGCCCGCCCGTGGCCACCGGTGACTCCTGGTCGTACAGGAACCACTCGTCCGCGCGGAACGGACGGTGGAACCACATCGCGTGGTCCAGCGACGCCATGTCGAAACCGCGCGGCCCCCACAGCGGCTCGACGGGGATCCGCACGGCGTCCAGGAGCGTCATGTCGCTGGCGTACGTCAGGGCGCAGGTGTGCACCAGCGGGTCGTCGCCGAGCGGACCGACCGCCCGCATCCACACCGCGCTGCGCGGCTCAGCGCCCTTGACCTCGTCCGGGTCCCAGCGCAACCGGTCCACGTACCGGATGTCGAAGGGCTGGCGACGGGCCATCCGCTCCAACTGCTCCGGCAGCTCACCCAGATGCTCGCGGAGTTCGTCCGCCAGTGTCGGCAGCGACTCCGGCTCGGGGAGCTCGCAGGAGGGCGGCACCTGATGTTCGAAGGCAGCCGGCTCCGGCCGGTGGAAGGAGGCGGTGAGATTGAAGATCGTCCGGCCCTGCTGGACCGCGGTGACCCGGCGGGTGGTGAACGACCGTCCGTCCCGCACCCGTTCCACCTGGTACACGATCGGCACCCCCGGCCGGCCCGGCCGCAGGAAGTACGCGTGCAGCGAGTGCACGGGGCGGTCCCCGTCGGTGGTGCGGCCCGCGGCGACCATCGCCTGCCCCGCCACCTGGCCGCCGAAGACGCGCTGCAGCGACTCCTGCGGACTGCGCCCGCGGAAGATGTTGACCTCGATCTGCTCCAGGTCGAGCAGGGCAACGAGGCTGTCGGCCGGATTCGTCATGGGTGGTCTGCTCCCGCGGTCACAGCCGGCCGACGTCGGTGACCCGCACGATCGCGCGGCCCTCCGCGTCGGAGGCGGCCAGGTCGACCTCGGCGCTGATGCCCCAGTCGTGGTCGCCGTTCGGGTCGTCGAAGATCTGCCGGATCCGCCACAGCCCGTGCTGCGGCTCCTCCTCGATGAGCAGCAGCTTGGGGCCGCGCGCGTCGGGACCGGTGCCGAGCTCCTCGTACTCGTCCCAGTACTTGTCCATCGCCTCGCCCCACGCGTCGGCGTCCCAGCCCGACTCGGCGTCCAGCTCGCCCAACTCGTCCACCCGGTCCAGCGCGGCGAGCTCCACCCGGCGGAACATCGCGTTGCGCACCAGCACCCTGAAGGCCCGCGCGTTCGCCGTGACGGGCTTGACCTGGTCGGCCTTCTCCTGGGCCTCCTCGGAGGTCATCTCCTCCGGATTGGCCAGTTGCTCCCACTCGTCAAGCAGACTGGAGTCCACCTGGCGCACCATCTCGCCCAGCCAGGCGATCAGATCCTGCAGATCCTCCGACTTGAGGTCGTCCGGCACGGTGTGGTCCAGCGCCTTGTAGGCACTGGCGAGATAGCGCAGCACGATGCCCTCGGTGCGGGCCAGTTCGTAGTGCGCGACCAACTCGGTGAAGGACAGCGCCCGTTCGTACATGTCGCGGACCACGGACTTCGGCGACAGCGGATGGTCGCCGACCCAGGGGTGACTCTTGCGGTACGTGTTGTAGGCGTGGAAGAGCAGCTCCTCCAGCGGCTTCGGGTACGTGATGTCCTGGAGGCGCTCCATGCGCTCCTCGTACTCGACGCCGTCCGCCTTCATCGCGGCGACGGCCTCCCCGCGGGCCTTGTTCTGCTGGGCGGCGAGGATCTGCCGGGGATCGTCCAGCGTCGACTCCACCACCGACACCATGTCCAGGGCGTAGGACGGCGACTCGGGGTCGAGCAGTTCGAACGCGGCCAGCGCGAACGTGGACAGCGGCTGGTTCAGCGCGAAGTCCTGCTGGAGATCGACGGTCAGGCGGACGATGCGGCCCTCGGGGTCCGGCGTGTCCAGCTTCTCGACGATGCCGCCGTCCAGCAGCGAACGGTAGATGGCGATGGCCCGCCGGATGTGCCTGAGCTGCTGCTTGCGCGGCTCGTGGTTGTCCTCCAGCAGCCGGCGCATCGCCTCGAAGGCGTTGCCGGGCCGGGCGATCACCGACAGCAGCATCGTGTGCGTGACGCGGAAGCGGGAGGTCAGCGGCTCCGGTTCGGAACCGATGAGCTTCTCGAAGGTCTGCTCCGACCACGCCACGAAACCCTCGGGCGCCTTCTTGCGCACCACCTTGCGGCGCTTCTTCGGGTCGTCGCCCGCCTTGGCCAGCGCCTTCTCGTTCTCGACGACGTGCTCGGGAGCCTGGGCGACGACGAACCCCTCGGTGTCGAAGCCGGCGCGTCCGGCACGGCCCGCGATCTGGTGGAACTCCCGCGCCCGCAGGGTCCGCACCCGGCTGCCGTCGTACTTCGTCAGCGCGGTGAACAGCACCGTGCGGATGGGCACGTTGACACCCACGCCGAGCGTGTCCGTACCGCAGATCACCTTCAGCAGCCCGGCCTGCGCCAGCTTCTCCACCAGCCGCCGGTACTTGGGCAGCATGCCGGCGTGATGCACCCCGATGCCGTGCCGGACGTACCGCGACAGGTTGCGGCCGAAGCGGGTGGTGAAGCGGAAGTTGCCGATCAGGTCGGCGATCTTGTCCTTCTCCTCGCGGGTGCACATGTTGATGCTCATCAGCGCCTGCGCCCGTTCCACCGCCTGTGCCTGGGTGAAGTGCACGATGTAGACCGGCGCCTGCCGGGCGGCCAGCAGGTCGGTCAGCGTCTCCGTGAGCGGCGTGTACCGGTACTCGTAGGACAGCGGCACCGGCCGCGTCGCCGACCGGACCACCGCGGTGGGGCGGCCGGTACGGCGGGTGAGGTCCTTCTCGAAGAAGGAGACGTCACCGAGCGTCGCCGACATCAGCACGAACTGTGCCTGCGGCAGCTCCAGCAGCGGGATCTGCCAGGCCCAGCCGCGGTCCGGCTCGGCGTAGAAGTGGAACTCGTCCATGACGACCTGGCCGACGTCCGCGTCCTTGCCGTCGCGCAGCGCGATCGAGGCGAGGACCTCGGCGGTGCAGCAGATGACCGGCGCGTCCGCGTTCACGGACGCGTCGCCGGTCAGCATGCCCACGTTCTCCGTGCCGAAGATCTTGCACAGTTCGAAGAACTTCTCCGACACCAGCGCTTTGATCGGCGCCGTGTAGAAGGTCACCTCGTCCCGTGCCAGAGCGGCGAAGTGCGCGGCCGCCGCGATCATGCTCTTGCCGGATCCGGTGGGCGTCGAGACGATCACGTTCGCCCCGGAGACCACCTCGATCAGTGCCTCCTCCTGGTGGGAGTAGAGCGTGAGACCGCGTTCGACGGCCCACGACTCGAAGGCTTCGTACAGGGCGTCGGGGTCGGCGGTCGTCGGCAGCTGATCGATGAGGGTCACGCACCCATCTTGCCTGCCCGGTCACCCGATGCGGGAATCGGATGTGGGGCCGAAGATCGCGAACGCTACGCTGTGTCGCCGACGGAGCGTCAACGCACCGGGTCAACCGGGCGGCAGTGCACAAGAAATGGGGCGGGCCACGGCGATGATGGGACCAGCACACTCACTGTCGGGCGCCGCCGCCTGGCTCGGCGTCGGCGCGGCCACTGCCGCGGCCGGTCAGCCCATGCCCTGGCCGGTCCTCCTGGCCGGCGCGCTGATCTGCGCGGGAGCCGCGCTCGCCCCCGACCTGGACCACAAGGCGGCCACCATCTCGCGCGCCTTCGGACCGCTGTCCCGGTGGCTCTGCGAGATCGTCGACAAACTGTCCTGCGCCGTCTACAAGGCGACAAAGAAACAAGGCGACCCCCGTCGCAGCGGTGGGCACCGCACCCTCACCCACACCTGGCTGTGGGCCGTCCTGATCGGCACCGGCACCTCCGCGCTGGCGATCACCGGTGGCCGCTGGGCGGTGCTGGCCATCCTGTTCGTGCACATGGTGCTCGCCATCGAGGGCCTGCTGTGGCGGGCCACCCGCGGCTCCAGCAGCGACGTCCTGGTGTGGCTGCTGGCGGCGACCAGCGCGTGGATCATCGCCGGCATCCTCGACCAGCCGGGCAACGGGGCCGGCTGGCTGTTCTCCGCGCCGGGCCAGGAGTACCTGTGGCTCGGCCTGCCGATCGTGCTGGGCGCGCTGGTCCACGACATCGGGGACGCGCTGACCGTCTCGGGCTGCCCGATCCTGTGGCCCATACCGGTGGGCCGCAGACGCTGGTACCCGGTCGGCCCGCCGAAGGCGCTCCGGTTCCGGGCCGGCAGCTGGGTGGAGCTGAAGGTGCTGATGCCCGCCTTCATGCTGCTCGGCGGCGTGGGCTGCGCGGCGGCGCTCAACGTCATCTGACGGCCGCGGGCCCGCCCCGCGCGGCGGGCGGGCCCCGGGGTGCGGTCCGGTCAGCCGGTGCCCTCACCGCCGTAGCGGCGCTCGAAGCGGGCGATGCGCCCCTCCGTGTCCACCGTCCGGGCCTTGCCGGTGTAGAAGGGGTGGCTCTCCGAGGAGATCTCCACGTCCACCACCGGATAGGTCTCGCCGTCGTCCCAGTCGATGGTCTGTTCGCTGGTCGCGGTGGACCGGGTCAGGAAGGCGTATCCGGCGGCCCGGTCGCGGAAGACGACGGGGTGGTAGTCGGGGTGCTTGTCCTGCTGCATGAATGCTCCTCGGGTCCTCGGGCGACTCGGACAGGCGCGGGGCCTGGGCAGGTGCAGAGCGGGGGGCAGGGCGGAGACGGGGATCAGCCGGGCAGGGCGTCCTCGTCCACGACATGCATGGCGGCCTCCTCGGCGGAGGCGGCCGCGCCGTCGATGCCGACGTCCGTGGCGACCAGGGCCTCCTCCTCGTCCTCGTGGGCCCCCTCGTCGGGGGCCACCAGACGGCCGGAGCGGACCGCGCCGACCTCGTTGTCCAGGAGTTCCCCGTCGCTGCCCTCGCAGTCCCCGAGACCGTCGCCGTCGGGCGCGGCCGGCTCCGGCAGCTCCTCGGCGAGCCGCTGGTCCAGGGTCTCGCCCCGACGGCGTTCGGCCGCCGTCACGCCGGGGTGTTCCACGGCCCAGGGCCGCTCGGGCGGGGACCAGCCGCGGTCGAGGGGGTCGTCGACACCGTCGTTGTCCAGGGTGTCCTCGGCATCGAGCAGTCCGGCGTCGTCCTGAATGTCGGACGCGTCCGGCTGGTAGACGTCGTCTCCCCATCCGTCGGCGCTGTTCACGGGTACCTCCAGGGGGTGGGGACGGGCCGCCCGCGTTCCCGCCGCGGCCCGCACCGGACCGCCCTTGTACGGGACACCGGCGCCACCCGTCCCCGTCCGCCGGGGACCCGGGTGTTCCCCGAGCCGGTGCCTGACTCCAGCCTTCCACCCCGCTTCGGGACCGCGCAACGCCACGGCACCCCTCCACCGCCGGCCCCGCCCGGCGCCCGCCGGCTCCGGCAGGGACCACCGCCCGCGCCAGGAGGCGGCCGGGCCCGGGCCACGCGGCCGGGGTGCCAAGGGGGTGCGGTCCTCTCCCGGAGCCGCACCGCCATGGGGCGGGGCTCCGTCCCGACGCCGCACCGTCCGCCCTGCCGTCCGCGCGGGACACGGGCCCCGGTGCAGCAAGCAGCCCCACCCCCCCGGGTCAGCCGTGCCAGGACCGCCACAGGGCCGCGTACGCGCCGTCCGCCGCGACCAGCTCGTCGTGGCTGCCGAGCTCAGTGATGCGGCCGTCCTCCACGACGGCGATGACGTCCGCGTCGTGGGCGGTGTGCAGGCGGTGCGCGATGGCCACCACCGTGCGCCCGTCCAGGACCCGGGACAGGGACCGCTCGAGGTGGCGCGCCGCCCGCGGGTCCAGCAGCGACGTCGCCTCGTCCAGCACCAGGGTGTGCGGGTCGGCCAGTACCAGCCGGGCGAGGGCGATCTGCTGGGCCTGGGCCGGGGTGAGCGCCAGTCCGCCCGAGCCGACCTCGGTGTCAAGGCCGTCGTCCAGCGCGCGGGCCCAGCCGTCCGCGTCCACCGCGCCGAGGGCCGCCCACAGCTCGGCGTCCCCGGCGTCCGCGCGGGCGAGTCGCAGGTTGTCGCGCAGCGAGCCCACGAAGACGTGGTGTTCCTGGTTGACGAGGGCCACGTGGGTGCGGACCCGCTCGGCGGTCATCCGGGCCAGCTCCGCGCTGCCGAGGGTGACCCGGCCGTCCCGGGGCGCGTAGATCCCGGCCAGCAGCCGGCCGAGGGTGGACTTGCCCGCGCCCGAGGGACCGACCAGCGCCAGCCTGGTGCCGGGCGGGACCTCCAGGGAGACCTTGCGGAGCACGTCGACGCCCTCCCGGTACCCGAAACGCACCCGGTCCGCGCGGACGTGGCGTCCTTCGGGGGTGAGCTCCGCGTCCCCCGCGTCCGGCTCGATGTCCCGTACACCCACCAGCCGGGCCAGCGACACCTGGGCCACCTGCAGTTCGTCGTACCACCTGAGGATCAGGCCGACCGGATCCACCAGCATCTGGGCGATCAGCGCGCCCGTCGTCAGCTGGCCGACGCCGATCCAGCCGTGCAGGACGAACACCCCGCCGATCATCAGGACGGACGTGAGCACGGTGACATGGGTCAGACTGACCACCGGGAAGAGCACCGACCGCAGCCAGAGCGTGTAGCGCTCCCAGGCCGTCCATTCCCGCACCCGCTGGTCCGACAGCGCGACGCGCCGCTCGCCGAGGCGGTGCGCCTCGACGGTCCGTCCCGCGTCCACGGTCTCGGTGAGTGCCGCGGCGACGGCCGCGTACCCGGCGGCCTCGGACCGGTAGGCGGCCGGTGCCCGCCGGAAGTACCAGCGGCAGCCGGCCACCAGCAGCGGCACGGCCACCAGGACGGCCGGCGCGAGTGCGGGAGCCGTGGCGACCAGGCCGCCGAGCAGCAGCACCGCCCACACCACGCCGATCGTCAGCTGCGGCACGGCCTCGCGCATCGCGTTGCCGAGCCGGTCGATGTCGGTGGTGATCCGGGACAGCAGGTCACCGGTCCCGGCCCGCTCCAGCACGCCGGGCGGCAGTCCGACCGACCGCACCAGGAAGTCCTCGCGCAGATCGGCCAGCATCCGCTCGCCGAGCATCGCCCCGCGCAGCCGGACCTGCCGGACGAACACCGCCTGGACCAGCAGCGCGATCACGAACAGCGTGGCGGTGAGTTCCAGATGCAGGTCCCGGGCCCGGTCCGGGACCCGTTCCACCAGGCCGCCCAGCAGGTAGGGGCCGACCATGGAGGCGAGGACGGCGACCGTGTTCACCGTGACGAGCAGGACGAAGGCCCGCCGGTGCCGGCGCAGCAGCTCGCCCACGTAGGCGCGGACGGTCGTCGGGGACCCCACCGGCAGGGTGCCCGCCGTGGTCGGGGCCGCCGGGTCGTAGGCGGGCGGGGCCACGCCGATCATGCCGTCTCCTCGATCTCTTCCCGTCGCGGCAGGACATCGTCTTCTTCTCGTCGCGGCACGACGTCGTCCCCGCGGGGCACCGGCCGCCGCGGCCCGCCGATCGCCTCCGCGCGCCGCGCTCCGCCGCTGTCCTCCGCACGGACGGTCCCGGCACCCGGGGCCGTCGCACAGCCGGCCTCCACGCTCCCGGCCTCTACGCTCCCGGCCTGCGCGCCCTCGGCCCGCACACCCCGGGCACCGACGGCGCCGACGGCACCGACGGCACCGACGGCGTCGACACCGTCCTCCGTCTCCCGTGTGACCACGGCCCGGTACCGGGGCTCCGTGCTCAGCAGCTCGCGGTGGCCGCCGGTGGCGACGACGGTCCCGTCGTGCAGGAACACCACCCGGTCCGCGCGGTCCAGCAGCAGCGGGGACGAGGTGAACACGACCGTGGTGCGCCCCGACCGCACCTGGCGCACGCCCCGGGCGACCCGGGCCTCGGTGTGCGAGTCGACGGCCGACGTCGGCTCGTCCAGGACGAGCACCTCGGGGTCGGTGACCAGCGACCGGGCCAGCGCGAGCCGCTGGCGCTGGCCGCCCGACAGGGACCGTCCGCGCTCGGTGATCCGGGCGTCCATCGGGTCCTCGACGGCCGCCGAGCCCTGCACCAGGGCCGCCAGCACGTCCGCGCACTGCGCCGCCTCCAGCGCGGCGGCCGGTTCGGTCCGGCCGGAGCCCGGCACGTCGAGCAGTTCCCGCAGGGTGCCGGACAGCAGCACCGGGTCCTTGTCCTGGACCAGGACGGCGGCCCGCGCGCAGTCCAGCGGCAGTTCGTCCAGGGGCACCCCGCCGAGCAGCACCGAGGCACCCTCGGACGCGGCGTGCCCGCCCAGCCGTTCGGCCAGCCGTCCCGCCGCGTCCGGGTCCCCGCACACCACGGCCGTCAGCCGGCCCGCGGGGGCGAGCAGCCCGCTGTGCGGGTCGTACAGGTCGCCTGAGGGGCGGACCGCGGGCCGCGATCCCGCGGTGTCGGTCGGCCGTTCGAGTGACAAAACCCGCGCGGCACGCGTGGCCGAGGGCCGTGAGAAGGAGTACGCCATGGCGATCTCCTCGAAGTGCCGGATCGGATACGTCAGCAGCATCACCGAGCTGTACACGGTGATCAGTTCACCGACGGTGATGCGCCCCTGGCGGGCCAGGTGGACGCCGTACACGACGACGGCGATCAGCAGCAGGCCGGGCAGCAGCACCTGGACGGCCGCGATCAGCGCCCACATCCGGGCACTGCGCACGGCGGCGTGCCGGACCTCCTGGGAGGCGCGGCGGTAGCGGTCGAGGAACAGCTCCTCACCGCCGATGCCGCGCAGGACGCGCAGGCCGGCCACGGTGTCGGAGGCCAGCTCGGTGGCCCGGCCGGACTTCTCGCGCTGGATGTCGGCCCGCCGGGTGGCCGGGGGCAGCAGCGGCAGGACCGCCAGCGCCATGACCGGCAGCCCGACGGCGACGACGACACCGAGCGCCGGCTGGTGGACGACCAGCCCGGCACAGACCGCCACGATGGTGACCGCCGCCGCGGTGAACCGGGACAGGGCCTCCACGAACCAGCCGATCTTCTCGACGTCGCTCGTGGAAACCGCCACCACTTCGCCGGCCGCGACGCGCCGGGTCAGGGCGGAGCCGAGCAGGGCGGTCCGGCGGGCCAGCAGTTGCTGGACGCGGGCGGCGGCGGTGATCCAGTTGGTGACGGCGGCCCGGTGCAGCAGGGTGTCGCCGACCGCCAGACCGGCCCCGGCCAGCGCCAGCAGACCGCCGGCCAGGGCGAGTCGGGTGCCGGACCGGTCGACGGCGGCCTGCACGGCGATGCCGACTCCGAACGGCAGGGACGCCACGGCGACGAAGTGCGCCAGTCCCCAGGCCAGGGCCTTCAGCTGCCCGGCCAGTTGGCTGCGGAAGAGCCACCACAGGAAGCGGGGGCCCGACCGCGCGTCCGGCACACCCGGATCGGAAAACGGAAGGTCTTGGATCTGCATGACGTCGTCGCGGCTCGTCTCGGGGCGGTCGGTTCGGCGGCGGGCCGCACGCGGCGGCACGCGGCGCACGTGCGGGCAGGGGGCGCGCGCCGTCCCGAGGACGGCGGGCAGCAAACCGTGACAGGCTGACCCCGCAGCGTGTACGAAAGCAAGCGGTTTTCCGCGTCGGCCGTCCGGAACCGGCGGGCCCTGCAGCTCCCCCCGGAGGTGCCGGCCGATCCCGCCGGAGGTGCCGGCCGATCCCCCGGAGCTGACGACCGATCCCCCAGAGGTGCCGGCCGATCACCCCCGCGGTGACGGCGCCGAGGCGGTCAGCCCACGGTGTGGCGGCAGGGCGGGGAGACGGCCCCGTCGACCAGGGTGTCCAGCAACTGTCCGAGGACCGCGCGCTGTTCGTCCTCCAGCGGTGCGAGGATCTCCTCGGCGGCGGCCCGGCGCGCGGCGTGCAGTTCGCGCAGCGCGGCCCGGCCGGCGTCCGTGAGCTCGATGCGGATCACCCGGCGATTGGCCGGATCCGGTACCCGTCGCACCGTGCCGCCCGCCTCCAGCCCGTCGACCAGCGTCGTCACCGCCCGGGGCACCACTTCCAGGCGCTCCGCCAGATCGGCCATCCGCGGCGGCGACGGGTAGTGGGCGAGCGTCCGCAGCAGCCGGGACTGGGCCGGGGTGATGCCGAGCTCGCGCCGCTCCAGATGGTGTTTCTGGATGCGGTGGACCCGGCGGGTGAGCCGCAGCAACTGCTCGGCCAGCTGGCCGTCGGGGTCGGGGGAGGTCATACGGGAACATTATCAGGATGCCGTTCATTGTGAATACAGGTAACAATGAGCGGGGTTCCGACGTGTGCCGCGGGACCGCCATCCTCCCGAGGAGACGTAGAAGGAGACCATGTACCCCGACCGCCAGCCCGCCTGGACCCCGCCCGCCGACGGCGGGCAGCAGCCCCGGCAGGTGCGCCGCATCCTGCGGTTGTTCCGGCCCTACCGGGGCCGCCTCGCCGTCGTCGGCCTGCTGGTCGGGGCGGCGTCGCTGGTCTCGGTAGCCACCCCGTTCCTGCTGAAGGCGATCCTCGACGTGGCCCTCCCGCAGGGCCGCACCGGACTGCTCAGCCTGCTCGCCCTCGGCATGATCCTCGGCGCCGTCCTCACCAGCGTCTTCGGAGTCCTGCAGACGCTGATCTCCACGACGGTCGGTCAGCGGGTCATGCATGACCTGCGGACGGCCGTCTACGGGCGGCTCCAGCGGATGTCGCTCGCCTTCTTCACCCGCACCCGCACCGGCGAGGTCCAGTCCCGCATCGCCAACGACATCGGCGGCATGCAGGCCACCGTGACGTCCACCGCCACCTCGCTGGTGTCCAATGTGACCAGCGTGGTCGCCACCGTCGTCGCGATGCTCGCGCTCGACTGGCGGCTGACCGTGGTCACCCTGGTGCTGCTGCCGGTGTTCGTGTGGATCAGCCGCCGGGTCGGCGACGAACGCAGGAAGATCACCACGCGGCGTCAGAAGCAGATGGCGGCGATGGCCGCCACGGTCACCGAGTCGCTCTCCGTCAGCGGCATCCTGCTCGGCCGCACGATGGGCCGTTCCGACTCCCTGACCCGGGCCTTCTCGGACGAGTCCGAGCGGCTCGTGGACCTCGAGGTGCGGTCGAACATGGCGGGCCGCTGGCGCATGGCCGTCATCACGATCGTCATGGCCGCGATGCCCGCCGTCATCTACTGGACGGCGGGCATCGCCCTGCACACCGGCGGGCCGGAGGTCTCGATCGGCACCATCGTCGCGTTCGTCTCGCTCCAGCAGGGCCTGTTCCGGCCCGCCGTGAGCCTGCTGTCCACCGGCGTGCAGATCCAGACCTCGCTCGCGCTGTTCCAGCGCATCTTCGAGTACCTCGACCTCCCGGTCGACATCACCGAGCGCGAGGATCCGGTGCACCTCGACCGGATCAAGGGCGAGGTCCGCTTCGAGAACGTCACCTTCGGCTACGACGGCAAGGGCGGCCCGGTCCTCGACGGCATCGACATCACCGTCCCCGCGGGCTCCAGCCTCGCGGTCGTCGGCTCCACCGGGGCCGGCAAGTCCACGCTCGGCCACCTCGTGCCCCGTCTGTACGACGTGACCGGCGGCCGGGTCACACTCGACGGGGTGGATGTCCGCGACCTCGACTTCGACACCCTCGCCCGCGCGGTCGGCGTGGTCTCCCAGGAGACGTACCTCTTCCACGCCTCCGTCGCCGACAACCTCCGCTTCGCGAAGCCGGACGCCACCGACGAGGAGCTGTACGCGGCGGCGGAGGCCGCCCAGATCCACGACCACATCGCCGCCCTGCCCGACGGGTACGACACGGTCGTCGGTGAGCGCGGCCACCGGTTCTCCGGCGGTGAGAAGCAGCGTCTGGCGATCGCGCGCACCATCCTGCGCGACCCGCCCGTGCTGGTCCTCGACGAGGCCACCAGCGCCCTGGACACCCGCACCGAGGCCGCCGTGCAGAAGGCCATCGACGCGCTGTCGGCCAACCGCACCACGCTCACCATCGCCCACCGGCTGTCCACCGTCCGGGGCGCCGACCAGATCGTGGTGCTCGACGCCGGACGCGCCGTCGAGCGCGGCACCCACCGGGAACTGGTGGAGCGGGACGGGCGCTACGCGGCTCTGGTGCGCCGGGACGCCCAACTGGAGCCGACAAGATGACGATATGCCAGGTTTGCTGCGTTTCGCGGGTTACCGTGCCCGCATGCAGACGAACACTCCGCCACGGAGCACGATCCGACTGACGCGCCGAGGCCGTCTCGCCCTCGTCGTGACCGGGGCCGTCGTGGCCGGCACCGCCGTGGCGGTGCCGCTGCTGACGCTGGGCGACGACGGGGAGTCCCGGCCGAAGACGCTGGTGATCCCGGAGGGCCGGCGCGCGAGCCAGGTGTACGCGGCCGTCGACAAGGCCCTCGCCCTCCCCGCGGGGACGACCCGCAAGTCCCTGCCCAAGGCCGGCCTCAAACTGCCCCAGGAGGCCGAGGGCAACCCGGAGGGCTACCTCTTCCCGGCCACCTATCCGCTCGAGGACAAGGCCAGCCCCGAGAAGCTGCTGTCCGCGATGGTCGACGCCGCCAACAAGAAGTTCAACGGCGCCCCCGTCGCCGCCGGCGCGCAGCGCAACGAGATGAACGTCTACCAGGCGGTCACCATCGCCAGCATCGTCCAGGCCGAGGCGGACGACCCGGCCGACATGGGCAAGGTGGCCCGGGTGATCTTCAACCGGCTGGAGCGCGGCATGCCGCTCCAGATGGACTCCACCATCAACTACGCCCTCAACCGCTCCTCGCTGAGCACCACGGCGACCGACACCAAGATCGACAGTCCGTACAACTCGTACGAACGCATGGGTCTGCCGCCCCCCCCGATCGACAACCCCGGTGAGGCCGCGGTGCGCGCCGCGATCAACCCGACGCCCGGCGACTGGCTGTACTTCGTCACCGTCAAGCCGGGCGACACCCGCTTCACCGCCGACTTCCAGGAGCACCAGCGCAACGTCGCCGCGTTCAACGCCGAACAGAAGAAGGCCGCGGAGCAGAAGAAGAGCTGAGGGCGTGCGGTCGCCGGGCGGGCGTCAGGCCGCGACCGGTTCCTCCTCCAGCAGCCGCCGGATGTCCCGCACGGCCGCGCGCCCGGCCCGGTTGGCACCCACGGTGCTGGCCGACGGGCCGTAGCCGACCAGGTGGACGCGGGGATCGGCGACCGCCCGGGTCCCCTCCACCCGGATGCCGCCGCCCCGCTCCCGCAGCCGGAGCGGGGCGAGGTGCTCCACGGCCGGCCGGAAACCGGTCGCCCACAGGATCACGTCGGCGCTCACCTGCCGCCCGTCCGCCCACGCGACACCGTCCGGGGTGATGCGGTCGAACATGGGCTGCCGGTCCAGCACCCCGTCGGCGAGACCCTGCCGGATCGCGTCGTTGAGCGGCAGCCCCGTCACCGAGACGACACTGCGCGGCGGCAGCCCCTGACGCACCCGCTCCTCCACCAGCGCCACGGCGGCCCGCCCCGCCTCCTCGTCGAACGGGCCCTCCCGCCACACCGGCGGCCTGCGCGTCACCCACGTCGTCTCCGCCGCGAGCGGGGCGATCTCCAGCAGGTGCTGCGTACCGGAGGCGCCGCCGCCGACCACCACCACCCGCAGCCCCGCGAACGCCTCCGGCCCCGGGTACTGCGCGGTGTGCAGCTGCCGCCCCCGGAACGTCTCCTGCCCCGGGTAGCGCGGCCAGAACGGACGGTCCCAGGTCCCGGTGGCATTGATCAGCGCACGGGCCGACCAGTCGCCGTCCGACGTCTCCACCAGCAGCCGTCCACCGGTCCCCTCCCGCACGGCCCGGACGTCCACCGGGCGCCGCACCCGCAGGTCGAAGGCGCGCTCGTAGCGGTCGAAGTACTCGGTGATGACCTCGGAGGAGGGCCGCGCCGGATCCGCTTCCGTGAGCTCCATGCCCGGCAGCGCGTGCATCCCGTGCACCTTGCCGTACGTCAGCGAGGGCCACCGGAACTGCCAGGCCCCGCCGGGGCCGGGGGAGTGATCCAGCACCACGAAGTCGCGCCCCGGCTCGAAACCGGTGCGCCGCAGGTGGTAGGCGCTGGACAGCCCGGCCTGCCCGGCCCCGATGACGACTGCCTCGACCTCACGGATATCGTTCACAATTCTACTAACGCGGGGGCGGTCGTGGATCTTCCCCGCGCCTCCGCTCAGCCCAGGAAGCTCAGCCGCACCGTGCGTTCGGGGTTGTCCTTGTTCGTGTCGACCAGACACACCGACTGCCAGGTCCCCAGCTCCAGCCGCCCGCCGACCACCGGGAGCGTCGCGTGCGGCGGGACGATCGCGGGCAGGACATGGTCACGCCCGTGCCCGGGACTGCCGTGACGGTGCTGCCAGCGGTCGTCCGCCGGCAGCAGGGTGTGCAGGGCGGCGAGCAGGTCGTCGTCGCTGCCGGCCCCCGTCTCGATGACCGCGATCCCGGCGGTGGCGTGCGGCACGAAGACATTCAGCAGCCCGTCGCGCCCGGCAGCGGCGTCCCGCAGGAACGCCTCGCAGTCACCGGTCAGATCGACGACCCGCTCCTCGGAGCCGGTGGAAACGGTCAGGACTCGGGTGGTGAAGGTGCCAGACATGCCCCCATCCTGACCCATCCACCGCCCCACACCCGGCAGCACGGCACGAGAACCGCGGACGCGGGCAGAGCGGCGCGACGTCCATGCGGCTCAACCAGCACGACTCCGGTACGGACCCCCGGAACGGCCACGCCGCCACAACCGGTGACCTCGATGTGAACCAGACCGATCTCTCCAGGATCGGAAGCCAGGCCCACACGCTCAACACCCAGCTCTGGGATGAGGCCCGCCTGGACGACACGAGCGTCGACAAGGCGGCGAGCGACCTGACGTCAGGGCCGTCCGGCGTCGCGCAGTCGGGCCGCCGCGGGGTGAGGGCGCGGCCCGCCACCGGGACGCCGAGGCCATGAAGCGCCTCATCGTCCCCTTCACGAAGGCCGTCGAGAAGTCGGACGCGTGTGACGGCCCTTGAACCGGCGGGCCGGCGGGCCGGGGGCCCAGGGGTGCCCGGTGCCCCGGGCCCGGTGCCCCGCCCGGGGCTCAGCTTCGCGGGCAGGGGAAGGACTTCAGGGCCGCCGCCAGGCCGGATTCGTCGGTGCCGATCTTGCGGTAGACGGAGGAGAGCAGGTGCCGGACGCCCTGCTCGGTGAGGTGGAGGTCGCCGGCGATCGTGGGGGCGGGGACGCCCCGGGCGGCCAGTTCGGCGGCCTTGCGTTCGGGGGCGGTGAGGGTGTCCGTCTGGCCGTACCGCAGGGGGAGGGGACGCAGGCCCGCGGCGGCGAGTTCGTCCCGGGCGCGGACGGCCAGTGCCTCCGCCCCGCAGTGGACCGCGCCCTCCAGTCCCTGGTAGAGACGGTCGGCGGCCTCCTGGAGCCGGCCGTTGCGGGAGAGCGCGGCGCCGTGCCCGACGAGCGCGCGGGCCAGTTCGTAGGCGGCGGGAGAGCGCTCCAGGTGGTCGACGGCCTCCGCGTACAGGTCGATCGCGGCCGGCCCGCCGGTCACCTCGGCCAGGGTGCGCACCGCCCGTCCGATCGCCGAGGCGGCGCCGAAGTCCCGGGCCCGCTTGACCGCCTCCCGCGCATGACGGACGGCCACGTCGGGTGCGGTGCGGGCGAGGGCCGAGGCGAGGCCGGACTGCCAGGGGCACCAGGCGGGGTTGCGCCAGTCGCGCCGGTCCAGCCACTCGCCGACCTCGGACAGCAGGGCGGCGGCGTCGGCGTGGCGGCCCTCGGCGAGGAGCAGTTCGGCGTACACGGTGCGCGGGTCGGGGTAGATGACCGCGTTCGGGACCAGCTTGCCGAAGCGGTAGCGGTCGGCGAGCCGGCGGGCCGCGGCCGTCCGCCCGCGGGCCAGCAGCGTCTGGATGAGGATGCCGACGGCGAACCACTGCGCGGGCACCGCGCCCTCGACCCGGTCGGCGATGCGCAGCCCCTCGCGGACCAGGTTCTCGGCCTCGGCGAGGCAGCCCCGCTGGTGGCGGATGTACCCGGCGAGGGCCTGGCCGAGGGCCAGGTGGGAGCCGCGCCAGCCCTTGTCCTCGCACTCGGCCATGCCCCGGGCGAACAGCTCCTCGGCGCGCCGCGGCTGGTCGCAGTACATGAACACCAGGGCCACCGAGACCGGCACCTCGAAGCCCCGGTTCTGGTCGGTCCAGCTGAGCCCGCCGCGCAGCGCCTCCTCCGCGTGGCCGAGCGCCGTCTCGCGGGGCTCGCCGCACAGCACGGCGTCCCAGGCCCGCAGGCCCAGGATGTAGCGTTCCTCCAGCCCGCGGCCGGCCACCCTCGCGGCCAGCCGGGCGAGCCGGCGGGAACGCGCGGCCGAGTCCGGCTCGTCGGTGCGGAAGGCGCTCCAGACGAACGCGTCGGCCTGCATGCGCAGCCGGATGCGGGGGTGGCGGGCCCGCCGGGCCTCGTCGCCGGCGACCGTGGCGGCCTCGGCCATCCGGTCGGTGTGGGCCAGGGCCTGGGTGAGCCGGTACACGATCGAGGCCCGCAGCTCCGGTTCCACCCCCGGCTCCGTCAGCGCCTCCCGTAAGTGGGCGACGGTGGCCGTGGGCTTGATGAGGAAGGTGGAGCAGGCGAGTTCGTGCAGCAGGGCGGCGCGCTCCTCGGGCAGCGGAGGTTCCTGCAGGGCCCGGGTCAGCAGGCGCCGCGCGGCCTCGGGGGCTCCCGCCCGGGTGTATTCGCGGGCGGCCTCGCGCAGGCAGGCGACCGCCTCCGGGCGGCCCTCGGCGGGCACTTCGAGCAGGTGCCGGGCGGCGGCGGCCGGGCCGAACCCGGCCGCGCGGATCGCCTCGGCGGCCGTGTTGTGCAGGCCGACGCGCAGCCCGGTGGGGATGGCCCGGTAGATGGTGGTGGCGATCAGGGGGTGGATGAACGCCAGGCCGTCGCTGCCGTCGTCCTCGGCCAGGATCCGGCCCGCGCGCAGCCGCTCGGTCGCCTCGGCGGCGGCCTCGCTCCCGACCACGGCCAGGGCGGCGGCGAGTTCCTGCGAGACGGACTCGCCCAGGACGGCGGCCGCGTAGGCGAACCGGACGGTGGTGGTGCCCATGGCGTGCAGGCGCTCCATCAGCCCCGGGCCCTCGATGGCCGCGGCGAGGTCCCGCATCGCCCGCAGGTCCTGCCGGGTGCCCTTGAGGTTGCGTTCGCCCAGCTGGATGGCGAGTTCGACGGCCTCGAACGGGCTGCCCCCGGTGACCGCCCAGCACGCGTCGCAGAACGCGTCCTCCGCCTCCTCCCCGACCTCGTCGCGGACGATCCGGGCGACGCTTCCGGCGCTCAGCGGAGCGAGCTCGTAGGGGCGCCCGGCGAGGCCGCCGGGCAGGGTGCGCAGGGGCTCCGCCTCGGGCGGCAGGTCGTCGGGCCGGTAGGCGAGGACGATCAGCAGGGGCAGGTCGGCCACCCGCGGGGCGAAGGAGAGGAGCCAGCCGAGCGATTCGGCGTCCGCCCAGTGCAGGTCGTCCAGGAGCAGCACCAGCGGGGCCCGCTGCACGGCGAGGCGGGTGACGACCCAGTCGAGGCCGTCCCGGACGCCGGTCGGGTCGGGGACGTGGGTGGCGTGCCCCGCCTCCAGGCCGAGCGCGGCGCCCACGATGTCGTACCAGCTTCCCAGGAAGTCGCGCAGTTCGGCCTCGGACATGGTGGCCAGCGCGGGCTGCAGGAGCCGGCGCACCACACGGAACGCCAGCTCCTGCTCGTTGGCACCGCCGCTGCCGGAGAGCACGCTCACGCCGTGCGCGGCGGCGAGGTCGCGGGTGCGGGCCAGCAGAGTCGTCTTGCCCATCCCTCCCCGGCCGGTGAAGCTGAGCAGCCCGCCGTGCGGCACGTTGTCCCCGGTGTCCCGCAGGGCCGCCAGCGCCCGTTCGACGGCCTCCAGTTCGCGCTGGCGCTCGAACAACGGCCTCGGCCGGGTGGGAAGGTGCCGCAGCTCGTTGGCCATGTGCCGTACCGCTTCCTGTTGTTCGGCAAGGGTGGCAGGAGAGCGTACGCCGCCCACCGGACCCGGGACGGGTGTCCGGGACCGGTGGAACGAGTACGGGTGAATCGCTCCGGGTAAGGGGTTGGTTTCCTTCCGTCAGGGGTAGGGAACGGCGAATGGGCGCCGCGAGGACGGCAGTTGCGGTGGTCAGGCCAGGGCGGACGCCGAGGCCGTGTCCGCGTACCGCGGGACGGTGCGGGACCAGTGGTAGCACCCGCGGATCCAGCCGGCCATGCCCTCCACATAGCCGATGGCCGAGGGGCTCAGCCGGGGCCTGATGCCGGCGAACATCTCCTCGAACTCCCGTACCGCCGCGTTGATCTGCCGGATCGCCAGCATGGTGGCGACCGGCAGGGAGCACCGGTGGGCGCGCTGGTGGGCGAGGGCCAGGTTGATCAGCTCGCCCGCCTGCTGCTCCTTCACCGCGGAGTACAGGTCGGGTATCCACACGGCCGCGTCGGCCGACAGCCGGGTCAGCCGGCGCATCACCGGGTGGTGCAGTTCCGCCCCGGTCAGTTCCTCCGGCTGGGCCGCCTCGCACAGGGGGTGGAAGGGCTCGACCCCCGCGGTGAGCGCCCGGATCGAGGTGCACAGGGCGGCCCCGGCCGGCGGGGTGTGGGCCTGGGCGACCGCCTCGTGGAGGAGGCCGTGCACGTACTCCCGGCTCTTCCAGGTCCATCGGTCCGCCTGTGCGGGTGTGCACCGCTCGCGGACCTGGCGGAGCAGGTCGGCGAGGGCCGCGCCGAGGGCCGTGCCGGGGGAGGCGTCGTCCCGCAGGACGGCGATGCTCTCGTGGAGCAGGGGCAGCAGCCGGCCCGGTTCCCGCCGGCCGACCTCCTCGGCGAGGTCGTCGAACACGAACTGGTAGGCGATCTGCCGGGCCACGATGTGCAGCACATCGCGGTCCATGTCCGGGCTGTTGAAGGAGGCGAGTTCGGCCGGGCGGGTGCGGGCGATCATCTCCGTCACGCCCGGCTCCGCCGCCAGTCCGGTCTCCCGCAGCCACTGCCCGACCCCTTCGGCCACCTGCTGCTCGTACGGGCTGCGGGCGAACGGGAAGGGCATGTACAGATGGGCGTCGATCAGCTCCGGGAGAGTGGACCCGGTCCCCGCGTCCCCCGTGGCCGTCATGGTCACCTCACGCATCGTCGACACCGGTGGCACCTGCCTCTCGCGATTCGCTTACCGCGGACGACGGGCCGGGCCGGGCGGTCCGCGCGCCCGTGGGCGTGGCCGCCGGCGCGGACTGTCCGGCGCGTCGCTCGCACCGCATGACCAGCGACCTCGGCCCGAGCGTCACCGCGGGCCGTACGGGAGCGACCGGGCCCGGGGGACGGCGCAGCCGCCACCGGCGGGCGATCGTCGCGAGCGTCACCGTGGCCTGCGCGAGGGCGAAGGTGTCCCCGAGGCACTTCCGGGTCCCGGCGGCGAACGGGATCATCGCGCTGTACGGCCCGCCGCCGTCCCCGCCGGCCTCCCCGCCGCCCCGCCACCGCTCGGGCAGGAACCGCTCCGGGTCGGCGAACGACCCGGGGGAGTGATGCAGGAGGTAGGGGCTGTACAGCACGGTCGCCCCGGCGGGCAGCAGACGTCCGCCGAACTCGACCTCCCGGGTGGTCAGCCGGGTGAACAGCCAGCCGGGCGGCGCGAGGCGCAGGGACTCGTCGACGACGGACCGGGTGTACACCAGGCGCGGCAGGTCGTCGAGGGCGGGCCGGGTCCGTCCGGCGAGCACGGCGTCGACCTCCTCGTGGAGCCGCTGCTCGGCCTCGGGATGCAGGTCGAGGAGGCCGAAGGCGGAGGAGAGGCACAGGGCGGCGCTCTCGGCGCCGGTGAGCAGGAGGGAGACGAGCTGGTCCTGCACCTCGCGGCCGGTCACCTCCGGCTCCGGGCCGTCGGCCGCGGCCAGCAGTGTGCCGAGCACGTCGTCGCGTGCCTCGCCCGCCAGCCGCCGCCGGGTGACGACCTCGTCGACGATCGCCCGCAGCCGGGCGACGGCCCGGGTGTAGCGGCGGTGCCCGGGGGTGGGAAGACGGAAGAAGGCGTCGACCGGCACGACGGTGCGGACGAACAGTCCGCGCACCACCGTGGTCAGGCAGTCCCGCACCTCGGCGGCGCGCCCCGGGTCCAGCGCGTCCGAGAACAGCACCCGGCCGACCACGCCGGTCGTCACCGTCATCATGGCCGCGCTGACGTCCACCTCCTGGCCGTCCCGCCAGTCGCGGCACAGGTCCTCGGCCTCCTCGGCCATCGGCTCGGTGAGCCGGGCGACGCGTGCCGGGCGGAAGGCGGGCTGCAGCAGGCGGCGCTGTCTGCGGTGGTCCTCGTGCGGGCAGGTGACGACACCGTCGCCCATCAGGGCCCGCAGCCGGGTGTACAGGGGGCCGCCCTTGTCGAAGGTGCGGGTGTCCCGCAGCATCTCGTGGACCAGACGGGGATGGCAGACGACCCACGCCCTCCTCGGGCCGAGGCGTATTTCCACCAGATCGCCGTGCGCGGGAAGGGAATTCAGGAAGTGCAGCGGACGCCGGATGAGAGAAATACCATGGGTGACGGACGGCAATATCCCGGGGGCGGTTCCGGATTTCCAGGCCGTGGGTGGGTGTTCCGCGGTGCAGTGATTCATCGCCTACCACCTGTCTCGCGCGACACAAGGAATGCAGCGATGTCCCACCTGTGTGGGACGTGAATCCTTTTCCTGCCCACTCAAACCGGCCACCCGATGTGCCGAAACCTTTTTCCATGGGGGCGCACAGGAGCGTGGCGGAGCATTCGGCACCGGGCCGGACGCTCTTGTCCCGGAGCACGAACGATGCTTTTCGCCCTGATGGCCCGCGCTTCGCCGGGTGTCGTCAGTCCTTGCCGCGGACGACGGTCACGGGGCAGTCGGCGTGGTGCAGCAGCGCCTGGCTGACCGAGCCGAGCAGCATCCCGGCGAACCCGCCGTGCCCGCGCGCCCCCGCCACCACCAGCTGGGCGCCCCGGGTGGCCGCCAGCAGCGTGTGCCGGACCCGGCCCCGCTCCAGCCGCAGGTCGACGGCGACGCCGGGATGCGCCGCCCGCCACGGTGCCACCGCCTCCTCCAGGCGCCGCCGGTGCGTCTCACGGAGGGCGTCGAGATCCACCACCACGTTCAGCGGATCGGCCGGACCGTCGTACGGCGTCGGCTCGCTCCAGGTGTTCCACACGTGCAGGGCGACCAGCGGGGCATCGCGCATGGCGGCCTCCGCGAAGGCGAACCGGGCCGCCGCGGCCCCGCCCGGCGAGCCGTCCACGGCCAGCAGCACCGGCCCCTGCGGGTCGGTCCGGCCGCGGACCACCATGAGGGGGCAGTGCCCGTGGGCGGCGAGCTGCACGACCGTCGACCCCAGCAGCAGATCGCCGAACCCGCTCCGGCCCCGGCTGCCGAGGACCGCCAGCACCGCGTGGCGCGATTCGCTCTGCAACACCGTGAGCGTCTCGCCGGACGCCACGGTCCTGGCCATCTCCAGGCCCGGGGCACGCTCGTGGGCACGGCGCTCGGCCCGGGCCAGCACTCCGTGGATCATCGGGTCCAGGTCCACCAGACGGCTGAACGCGTGCACGATCCGCAGCTGCGCGTCCCGCAACTGCGCCTCACGGGCCGCGACGTCGACCGCCGCGAGACTGGACGACGAACCGTCCACTCCGACGATGACCGTGTCCCTCACCGCTCACTCCCGTCCCCGTCCCGGCCCCTGACCGGCCGACGCGGTGCCCCGATGTCCGGACGCCGGCAATTACGAGCGGAGTACCCGCCCGACGCCCCGCCTACCCGTCGCCCGGCCCGGGCGCCGGGCCGGCGCAGGACCGAGGCGGGCGCCTCCGGATGGACCGGGGCCGTCCCCCTCCGGAACAGGCCCGATCAGGCCGGGTCCCCATCCGCGTCCGCGCGCTCGCCGCGCACCACCGCCACCGGGCAGTGCGCGTGATGCAGCATCGCCTGGCTCACCGATCCCAGCAGCAGCCCGGCGAACCCGCCCCGGCCCCGCGCCCCGACCACCAGCAGGCGGGCCGTGCGGCTCGCCTCGATGAGGGCCTCACGGCTGCCTCCCCGCACGAGCTCGTGCCGCACCTTCACACCGGGGAACCGCTCCCCGTACCCGCTCAGCGCCTCGGCGAGCAGCCGCTCCTCGCTCGCGGCCAGCGCCCCCGGTTCGTTCGCGTACGGCACCGTGGCGTCCGGCGGGGCCGGCAGCGGCGCGTTCCAGGTCGTCCAGGCGTGCAGGGCGACCAGTTCGGCCCCGCGCGCGGCGGCCTCCGCGAAGGCGAAGTCGATCGCCCTCCGGCCCGCCGCGGAACCGTCGACGCCGACCACGACCGGCCCGTCCGGCGTGCCCGGCTCGCGCACCACCAGCACCGGACACTTGCCGTGGGCCGCCAGGTGCACCGCCGTCGAACCGACGAGCAGGCCCACGAACCCGCCCATGCCCCGGGAACCGACGACCACCAGTTCCGCCTGGCGCGACTGCGCCTCCAGCACCGTCAGCGGCTCGCCGGTGATCACCGCGTGCGAGACCTCCACGTCCGGCGCCGCCGACCGGGCGTGCTCGACGGCCTCGGCGACCAGCCGGTCCGCGGCGGCCTGCAGCCCTCCGTCGGCCGGCCCCATCGGCGGGGCGCCCAGGGGCACGTGCAGCGCGGGCCACAGGAACGCGTGCACCACACGGAGCCCGACCCCGCGCCGTTCCGCCTCGGCGGCAGCCGCCTCCACGGCAGCCAGGCTCGATTCCGAACCATCCACCCCGACGACCACCGGTCCGCTCATCACGCCTCCTCGTCTCCTCGTGCCCGTGTTCCGTTGTCCCCTCCTCTCCAGGATGT
Source organism: Streptomyces sp. SID14436 (assembly GCF_010548465.1). Taxonomy (GTDB): domain Bacteria; phylum Actinomycetota; class Actinomycetes; order Streptomycetales; family Streptomycetaceae; genus Streptomyces. The sequence continues at coordinate 22,937 of NZ_JAAGMD010000579.1, forward strand.
GCCACGGCGCCCGCCACGGCGCGGGACCAATGGGCCCGCGCCCGGGGCCGAACGGCACCGGACCGCCCCGGCCGCCGGACCGGCAGCGGCTTTGCCTGCGGCGGGGGCGCCCGCTGAGCAGCCCCGGCCGGTCATGAGCCTGTGCCGAGTTCGGTGTCCATCCGTGACACCACCCATGTCCTCAGCGTCGGTGGGGGATGGCACGATGTGCGTCGTGGGTGTGGATCAACCGTGCGAATGCGGGTCGGCACCCATGACAGCAACGAAGAGAAGACCTGGAAGGGGACGGGCTGTGCCTGCTCCACGGATGAGCACCACGCCGCTGCCCGGCATCGGCGTGCAGTACGACCTCACCACGCGTGAGCACCAGCATCTGTCCGTCATCGCGCACCGGGACGGCGCGCGCACGGTGAACGTCTACCGGTCCGACGACCCCGACGCCTGTGCCCAGTCGCTGCGCCTGACCACCGCCGAGTCGGCCGCCCTGATCGACGCGCTGACGCCCGATCACCACAGCCCCAGCGTGCTCCACACCACCGACCTCGGCCTGGTCGCGGAGCGCATCGAGCTGTCCGCGGTCTCGCACTGGAACGGCCGGGTGCTGGGCGAGACCCGGATGCGCACCGACACGGGCGTCTCGATCGTGGCCGTGCTCCGCCGTGCCGAGGCGATCCCCTCCCCGGCCCCCGACTTCCGCCTCGCCGGTGGTGACACCCTGATCATGATCGGTACCCGCGAGGGCATCGACGCCGCCGCCGAGATCCTCGGCCGGGAGTGACCGCGTGCACTCTTCCGCGATCTTCCTGATCGAGTTCGGTGCGATCATCCTCGGCCTCGGCCTGCTGGGGCGCCTCGCCGGACGGCTCCAGTTCTCGCCGATCCCGCTCTACCTGCTGGCCGGGCTGGCCTTCGGCGAGGGCGGTCTGCTGCCGCTCGGCGCGAGCGAGGAGTTCGTCGCGATCGGCGCCGAGATCGGCGTGATCCTGCTGCTGCTCATGCTCGGCCTCGAGTACACGGCCAGCGATCTCGTCTCCAACCTGAAGACGCAGTACCCGGCCGGCCTCGTGGACATGTGCCTCAACGCCGTGCCGGGCGCGCTCCTCGCCCTGCTGCTCGGCTGGGGACCGGTCGCCGCCGTCGTGCTGGCCGGCGTCACCTGGATCTCGTCCTCCGGAGTCATCGCCAAGTGCCTCGGCGACTTCGGCCGGCTCGGCAACCGCGAGACCCCGGTCATCCTGAGCATCCTCGTCCTCGAGGACCTCGCGATGGCGGTCTACCTGCCCATCGTCACCGCCCTGGTGGCCGGCGCCGGTCTCGCCACGGGCAGCGTCACGCTGGCCATCGCGCTCGGCGTCGCCGGGCTGGTCCTCTTCGTCGCCGTCCGCTACGGCCGGATCATCTCCCGCTTCGTCTCCAGCGACGACCCGGAGAAGCTGCTCCTGGTGGTACTGGGCCTCACCCTGCTCGTCGCCGGGCTCGCCCAGCAGCTCCAGGTCTCCGCCGCCGTCGGCGCGTTCCTCGTGGGCATCGCCCTGTCGGGGGAGGCCGCCGAGGGCGCCCACAACCTGCTCGCCCCGCTGCGGGACCTGTTCGCCGCCGTGTTCTTCGTCTTCTTCGGGCTGCACACCAACCCGGAGTCCATCCCGCCGGTGATCCTGCCCGCCTTCGCGCTCGCCGTCGTCACCGCCCTGACGAAGATCGCCACCGGGTACTGGGCCGCCCGGCGGGCCGGCATCTCGTCCAAGGGCCGCTGGCGCGCCGGCGGCACGCTGGTGGCACGCGGGGAGTTCTCCATCGTCATCGCGGGACTCGCCGTCACGGCGGGGGTCGAACCGCGCCTGGGACCGCTGGCCACGGCCTACGTCCTGGTCCTCGTCGTGATCGGCCCGCTGACCGCCCGTTACACCGAGCCCGTCGGGCTGTGGCTGACCCAGCGCCGCTCGCCGGTCACCGACACCGCGGCCGTGGCCGGGCCGGTGACGGTGCCCGCGGAGCGCCGGGAGACCGCGGACGACCTGTCGGGCGAGCGCCCGTAGCACCGGGCCCCGGCGCGGTGCCTCCGCGCCGGGACGCGGGAGCCGCCACGCCGGGGTGCGGTCGCGCGGACCGGGCGGGCCCTGGCACCCGGGTGTCGGTTCGTGTGCGAGCGGGTCGCGTTCTGAACGGACGGCCCCGTCCCTGAATGCCTGTTTGACCGTGGCGCTGGGCCGTACGGGTGACGGCTTCACCCGACCCGGGGGACGGGGAGCCTCCCGCGTACCGCCGGTACGGGGTGCGCCGTTGCCCCGACATGGACAGGACTGAGACGGCGCGGCGCCTTCTCGGGAACGACGCCGCGCACCGGCCGTACGCGGGACCCGCCGGGGGGTCCGACGGCCACACGCCGATCTACACGGCCCTCGTCGCGGAGTGGCGGGCCAGGGGACAGACGGTTCCGGGCCACCGGGAGGGCCGCTGGGCCTCCTTCGCCGCCGCGACGGTGAGCGAACAGGAGACGCCGCCCGCGCCGACCGTACCGGCCGCGCGGTCCGTCCCCTTCCGGATCCCGGTGCCCGTGCTGCCTCCGGAGAGCGCGCGGGCACCCGGCCGCGAGCCGGAGGCCGACGCCGACACGGGCGCCGATCGTGCCGGCCCCGGCCACACGGGTGCGGACGGCGGAGGCGGGACGGAGGCTCGCGGGACGGAGGCCGGCACGAAGGACGCCCGCGCGACGGGCGCCCCCGCCACGAACGCCCACGCGGAGATGGACGCCGACGCCTGGGCGGGCGCCCACCTCGGCACGCCTGCCGACGCTGGTACGGACGCCGACACCGAGACGGGCACACAGGCCGGCCCGGACACCGATGCCGGGACGGACGGCGACCACCCCGGCGGCGACACCCCCCATCACCCCCGCGACGACGCCCCCGCCCCGGACGGTCACCCCGCGCTCCACCTCCGCGCGGCGCCGCCCGGGGAGGCCCTCACCAGCCGTCCGGCCCCACCGGCTCCGCACTGACCGGCGCCAGCACGGCGAGCGTGCCGGTGGCCTTGCGCAGAGCCAGCTCCAGCGGGCCGGGGGAGTGCAGGGTCCCGCTGCCGTCCGGTGGGACGAGCCACTCCAGGCGCCCGGCGGCCCGGTACGGCGGGGGAACGGCGACCCAGGAACCCGGGCCGACGTGCCGCACGCCGAAGCCGACCCACTCGCTCACCGGGTCGGGCGGCAGGAAGAAGCCCACCCGGCGGGCCGTGACGTCCACCAGCGTGGGTCCCGGTGTCTTCAGCGGGTCGTGCCACAGGACGTCCAGGGCGAGCAGCCCGAGACGGTCGGGCACGCTCAGCACGTCCCAGTAGCGCCCGGCGGCCAGCAGGGCCGTGCCGTTGCCGTGGTCCCAGGCCCGTTTGCAGGCCTGGGGGTCGGTGGCCGCCGCGGCCAGCCACTCGACGGCCTGCTTCCACATGTGGCTCTGCATGTCCCACCCCGGGCACGGTCGGCTGCGCCTCACGGGCGCGTGCTGGCCCCATGCTGGTAGATATTTCTATCCGCCGGAAGGGGTGGCGCGGGCTGGCGTTTCCGGCGCCCGGTGTCCGGGCGGCCGGCCGGCCGGATCAGTCCTGCCCGGCGGCGCGTTCCGCGTCCCGCTTCTTCAGCCGCGCGTTCTCCTTGCGGACCTCGGCCTGCGTGGCGCGCTCCCGCTCCAGCCACTGCGGAGACTCCTGCTTCAGCGCCTCGATCTGTTCCGTGGTGAGCGGTTCCGTGACCCCGCCGCGGGCCAGGCCGGCGATGGAGACGCCCAGCTTCGCCGCCACCACCGGGCGGGGGTGCGGGCCGTCGCGCCGCAGGTCCCGCAGCCACTGGGGCGGGTCCGCCTGGAGCGCGTTCAGCTCGGCCCGGGAGACCATGCCCTCGCGGAACTCGGCGGGGGTGGCCTCGAGGTACACACCCAGCTTCTTCGCCGCGGTCGCGGGCTTCATGGTCTGGGTGTTCTGGTGCGACGTCATGGAGCCCAGGGTATCGAGCGTGTGCACGACCGCCGACCACGGCCGGTAACCTGGCCAGGTGACAGGCTCGGAAGTGCCCTCCTCGTTCCGGCTCGTGTACGCACCCGGGGTGATGCCCGGCAAATGGGTGCGCATCTGGAACGAGCGACTGCCCGGCGTACCCCTCACCCTCACCCAGGTCCCCGCCTCCCGGGCCCCGGAGCTGCTCGTGAGCCGGGACGCCGACGCGGGTCTCGTCCGGCTGCCCGTCGACCGGACGGTGCTGAGCGCCATCCCGCTCTACACCGAGCAGACGGTGGTGGTGGTCCCCAAGGACCACCTCGTCACCGCGGTCGACGAGGTCTCCCCGGACGACCTGGCCGACGACATCGTGCTGCACCCCCTCGACGACGTCCTCGACTGGGACCGGCTGCCGGGACGGCCCGCCCTGGAGCGGCCGGCCACCACGGCCGACGCCGTCGAGCTGGTCGCGGCGGGGATCGGCGTCCTGGTGGTACCGCTGTCCCTGGCCCGGCTGCACCACCGCAGGGACCTCACCCACCGCCCCCTCACCGGCGCCCCGGAGTCGCGTGTGGCGCTGGCCTGGCCGGAGGACGCGACGACGGACCTGGTGGACGACTTCATCGGCATCGTCCGCGGCCGGACGGCCAACAGCACCCGGGGCCGCCGGACGCAGCAGCCTGGCGGGGAGCAGGGACAGCAGAAGCAGGGACAGCGGAAGCAGGAACAGCGGAAGCAGGGGCAGCAGAGAGCCGGGAAGACCGAACGCCCGGGGCGGGACGCCGGGCGCGGACAGCGGGCGGCCGGACGGGCGTCGTCCGGCAAGGGCCGCCGGGCGGGCGGCGGCCCCACACCGAAGAACCCGCGCCGGGGCAAACCCCGGCGCGGGTCCTGAAGCGGTGCGCGGTCCGTCGTGACGCTCACGACGGAGCGGGCGTCACTTCACCGTCGGAGCCGGCGTCGGCGCCGGTGAGGCCGTGTTCAGGTCCTCCAGCTCCTTGGGGATCTTCAGCACGAGCACCGGTGCGCCCGCGGCCGGCGCCGGCGGAGTCACCTGCTCCTCCGGCATCTTCGGCGGGCTGGTCTGCTGGAAGTTGACCTGCTCGTGGTTCACCAGGCCCGTCTTCTCCAGCACCGTGATGTGGTCCAGCACCGTGTCGTTGGCCTGGTCGGCCAGCTGCCGGACCAGCGTGTTCCGGGTGTTGGCCCGGACCTTGGCGATCACCGGGAAGATCTGACCATGCGTCACCCGCATGATGTTCACCGCCACGGAGTCGAACTCCTTGCCGGTGGTGGACTCCACGGTCTGCACGAACCCCTCCTGCTGCGGCGAGGCCTGGTTCGGCAGGGTGATCCCCAGCTCCAGGGCGATCTTGCGGCAGCTCTCGTCGAGCCGCCCGTGTCCGACCACCAGGTGCTCGCCCGCCTCCTTCATCTCCGGCGTCGTCCCTCGCTCGATGGCCATCAGCCCCAGCGGGTGCTCCCACAGCCCCGCGGCGCGGACCTTGACCACGAAGTCCCGGTCCGCCTCGGTCAGCGGGCCGTAGTTGGTGTTGGCCACTACCCGGTCCTGCTTGGTCGAGGTGTTCTGCACGCCCAGCATGGTGGGATAGGCCAGCGCGGTGAGAGTGAGGATCATGGCTCCGCCCACGAACGCGGTTCCTGCCGTGCTGCGCGAGATGCGCATCGTGCCTCCTGGGATAAGAACGGCCCAACACCAGGGAGTACGGATGGAAGCGGCAAGACAATCACCGTTCGGGCAGAAATTTTCGATCGAGGTGCCGGTCCGGCGTGATCCGTGCGGTCCCCTCCCTCCGGCCGCCCGACTTGTCGGCTCAAGTGCCCCACCGGTGCCCCGGCGGCCCGGCCGGCCGGACCGCGGTCAGCCGGTCCCGGCCAGGCGCTTCAGCCACTCCGCGGCAGCCCCGGCCGTGAACTCCCGCTGCCCGCCGCGCAGCAGCAGACCGGCGGTGGCGAACTCCGGGGCGTCGGCCTGAGCGGCGACGTAGGGGATCGCGATGCAGTGCATGCCGGCCGCGTGGGCCGCGGCCGCGCCCGGAGCCGCGTCCTCCAGCACCACGCAGTCGGCGGGGTCCGCGCCGATCCTGCGGGCGGCCTCCAGGAAGACGTCCGGCGCCGGTTTGCCGTGCGCGACCTCCTCGGCGGAGACGACGGTGCCCAGCTGGGCGTCCAGACCCGTGACGGCGAGGATCGCCTCGATGGCCTCCGGGGACGAGCCGGAGGCCACGGCCATCGGCACCCCCTCCGCCGCCAGCACGTCGACGAACGCCCGCATCTCCGGATAGGCGCGCGTGGTGGAGCCCGCCAGTTCCAGATAGTGGCGGTTCTTCACGGCGAGGATCTCCTCCGCCGGGGCCCGCAGCCCGTAGCGCTCGCGCCAGTCGGCGATCGTCTCCCGGGTGCTGATGCCGACGTAGCGTTCGTGCTCGTCCCACGTGAAGTCGGGGACGCCGTACTCGGCGAGGGTCCGACGGCCCGCCTCGTAGTAGTTCGGCTCGCTGTCCACGAGCGTTCCGTCGAGATCGAAGATGACCGACAGGGTGCCGAAGGTGCTCATGGGGCCAGGATGCCAGGAGCTACCGGCCCACCGTCCGGCCGATCGACTCCACCAGTGGCAGCAGCCGGTGCGGGACCCGCTCCCGCAGCGCCACCTCCGTACGCGTGCGCACCACGCCCGGCAGGTTGATCAGCTTCTGGACGACGTCCTCCAGGTGTGCGTTGTCCCGCGCCACCACCCGGGTCATCAGGTCCCCGCCGCCGGTGATGGAGAACGCCTCCACGATCTCCGGCACCGCGGCCAGCGCGTCGCCCACCTCGTCCAGGTGCCCCTGGGTGACCTCGATGTGCACGAAGGCCAGCACGGGGTGGCCCAGCGCGGCGGGGGACAGGGCCGGCCCCGTCCCGGTGATCACGCCCTCGCGCTCCATCCGGTCCAGCCGGGCCTGCAGGGTGCCGCGCGCGATCTGGAGGATGCGGGCGTACTCGCGCACGCTGGTGCGCGGCCGCTCCAGCAGCAGCCGCAGGATGCGGGTGTCGAGTTCGTCGACGGCCATGGCGTCCGGCCTCCTGGTCCCTCGAAGGTCGCTCCGACTGTACCAACGGCCCGGCGGAGTGCCGGGCCGTTGGGCCACCGGGGCCAGGCCAATGGCTTTCCGTGGTCCCGCCGGGTCCTCCCGCGGCTGGACCAATGGACCAGTCGGACGGGTGCCGGTTGAGCCGTCGGCGCCGGGGATGCTGATATAGGAAAGTCGATGGCGCTGCGGACCCCCGCGGCGCCTTTTTCATGCCGGTTCACACGGATCATCACGGGGGGACACGCAGTGCTGAAGAGGGTGTTCATGGCGCCGGACCCGGGCCGGGTGCGGCTGCGCTTCGCGGCGCGGGCCGTGCTCGGCATCGCGGCGGCCGTCGCCCTGTGCGGACTGGCCGGACACTCTCTCCCCGGCGCCGTCACCGGCGGACTCGCGGCCCTGCTCGCCCTGTTCACCGTCACCGACGCCACCGTCCGCGAACAGGCCGTCACCACGGCCCTGCTGCCCGCCGTCGGCCTGCCGGTCCTCGCCGCCGCCGCGGTCCTGCACGACCAGCCGGTGGCCCGCGACCTCACCTTCCTCGCCGTCGTGGGGCTGGGGGTGTACGCCCGGCGCTGGGGCCCGCGCGGGCACAGCCTCGGCGTGTTCGCCTTCATGACCTACTTCGTGGCCCAGTTCCTGCACACCACGCCCGGACAGCTGCCCGAGATCTGCGCGGCCGTCCTGCTGTCGGTCCTCGCGGCGGCCGCAACGCGGTTCGGGCTGTGGTGCTACGAGCGCCGCCTGCCGCCGGCCGTCGCGCCCGCCCCGCCCGAGGGCCGCGGCCTGGCCCGGATCACCACCCGGCAGGCCGTGCAGGCCACCGCCGGCGCGGGCTTCGCCCTGCTGGTGGGCCAGCTGGTGTCCGGGGAGCGGTGGTACTGGGCCGTCGGCGCCACCTGGTGGGCCTTCGTCAACACCTCCTCACGCGGCGAGACCCTGGTCCGGGGCTTCCGACGGGTGCTCGGCACCGTCCTCGGCGTCGCCCTCGCCCTGGCCGTCGCCGTGCCCGCGCACGGCGCGGCCCTGCCCACCGCCGTGATCGTCGCGGTGTCGGTGTTCGGCATCTTCTACACGGCCGCCCTGTCCTACACCTGGATGATGCTCTGGGTGACCGTGCTCGCCGCGATGCTCTACGGGCTGCTGGGCGTCCTGACGCCCGGCCTGCTGGCGCTGCGGCTGGTGGAGACCGGTGTCGGGGCCCTGGGCGCCGCGCTGGCCGTGGTGTTCGTGCTGCCCGTGACCACCCACAGCGTCACCGACCACTGGATCCGCCGGGCCCTGCGCTGCGTGCACGCCTGCACCGCCGAGGCCGCGGCACGGCTCGCCGGCTCCGAGGGCGCGGACCCGGAGCCGAGGATCGCCGAACTGGAGCAGCTGCTCGCCCGGGTACGGCTGTCGGTCGCCCCGCTGGTGCACCCCCTCCACCCCGTGCTGGGCCGCAAGCGGCGCGCCCGCCGGGTGCTCGCCCTGCTCGACGACTGCGCCCGGGAACTCCGCGGCCTGACCGCCGTCGCCGCCGACCCGGAGGCGTCCCACGACGCCCGGCTCGCCGCGGCCTGCCGGCGCGTCGAAACGGCCGTCGAAGCGCTCACCGAGGGCCGGGACATCACCTCCGGCGACCACCGGGCCGCCCCGGAACCCGCCCTCGCCCACCTGCACGGCCTGGAGCGGGCCCTCGCCGAACTCGCCGCGCCGCTCCGGGCGCCCTCGGGATCACCGCTGGTCGGAGCCTGATGCCCGCCGAAGCCCCCGCTATGGTCCAGACCTGAGACGCGCGACTGCTACGGTCGCCCCGGGACCGGCAGTGGCGAGAGGGGTCAGTGGTGGCGGACGGCGCTCGGCGGGCATTCATCGGATCGTTCACGGCGGCGGGCGGGCCGGGCATCGTCACCGCCGCCGTCGCCCCCGACGGCGGACTGACCGCCCTCAGTGCCGTCGACGGGCTGCCCGACCCCTCCTATCTCGCCCTCGCGGCCGACGGACGCACGCTGTACGCGGTCAGCGAGACCGACGAGGGCGCGGTGGCGGCGCTCCGGGTGGCCGGGGACCGGCTGGAACCGGCGGGCGGCCCGGTGCCCGTCGCCGCGAGCGGGCCGACCCACCTGGGTCTCTTCGACGGGCACCTGCTGACCGCCAACTACGGCTCCGGCAGCGTCACCGCCGTCCCGGTCCGCCCCGACGGCACCCTGTCCCGGTCGGCCTCCGGGGTGTTCGAGCACAGCGGTTCGGGACCCCACCCGCAGCGGCAGCAGGGCCCGCACACCCACCAGGTGCAGCCCGACCCGAGCGGCCGCTGGGCCGTCGCCGTCGACCTCGGCACCGACTCCGTGCTCGTGTGCACCCTCACCGACGGCACACCGGTCCTGCACCGGGAGATCGCGCTGCGGCCCGGATCCGGGCCGCGCCACCTGGCCTTCCACCCCGACGGCCGCCACGCCTACGTCCTCAACGAGCTCAGCCCCACCCTGCTGGTGTGCCGCTGGGACGCCGACGGGGGAGTGCTGCAGCCGCTCACCGAGGTCCCGGTGCTGCCCGGCGCCCCGGCCGGGGACGCCTACCCGTCCGGCATCGCCGTCTCGCCGGACGGCCGGCGCCTGTGGACCGCGACCCGCGGCGAGGACGTCCTGTCCGTCCTCGCCCTGGACGCCCCCTCGGGCGGCGGCCGGACACAGCCGCGCCTGCTCGCCACCGTTCCGTGCGGCGGCCGGTGGCCGCGCGACCTGTCCGAGGCGAACGGAGTCCTCTACGTGGCGAACGAGCGCTCCGGCGACGTGACCTGGTTCGCGACCGACCCCGACACGGGGCTGCCGCAACGCGGGGGCTCCCTCCCGGTGACCGCGGCCTCCTGCCTCGTCCTGCGCTGACCCGTCCGCCGAGCGGGACGCGCCCGCACGGGGAGGCAACGGCAGGGGCCCGCTCCCCGGGGGGAGCGGGCCCTGTCGGCGTCGTGTGTGCAGCGGGGTCAGCGGACCGGCGACCCCTGGGCCTGCGGCGTGGCGATGCCCAGCGCCGTCGTGTACTTGGCGAGGGCCAGCTTGCCGATCGCCGGGTAGGGGCCGAGGGCCTCGGCGGCGGAGCAGCCGACCTCCTTGGCCGCGGCCTCGATCAGGCTCGCGTCGATCTCCGGGCCGATGAGGTACGGCGCCAGCGCCAGCTGCTGCGAACCGGCGTTGCGCAGCTGCTCGGCGACGGAGGCGATGGAGCCCTCCTCGTCCAGGGCGGCGGCCATCACCGGGACGGCGAGCCGCGCGGCCAGCAGCATGCCGGTGATCCCGGCCGCCTGCACGGCCTCGTCCCCGCCCACGGACGCCAGGACGATGCCGTCCGCGGCGGTCGCCACGGTGAACAGGCGGGCACGGTCGGCACGGGCCAGCCCGGCCTCCGACAGCCGCACGTGCAGCGCCTCGGCGAGCAGCGGGTGCGGGCCGAGGACGTCGGTCAGGTCGGCGGCGACGCGGCTGTCCATCACGGCCTGGCGCACCCGGCGCAGCAGGGCACTGTCGGGGCCCGCGAGCAGCGGGACGACGACCGCGACGGGGCCGTCCGGCTCCTTGACGTCCATTCCGGCGGCGCGGGCCTGCTCGAAGCGGGCGGTGCGCTCATCGGCGGCGTGCGCCAGCACGGCCTGCAGCGTGGGGAACTCCTGGTCGTCGCCGTCCAGGTAACCGATACGGGCGTCCAGGCCGGGCAGCTCGGAGCGCGCGATGCTCACGACCTCGTCGGCGAGGGAGCGGGTGGCACTACTGGGCGTACCCGGCACGGCGAGGACGAGCGCGGGCGCGCCCTCGGGAGCCACCAGGGGTTCGGGGCGGCGGTGCCTCCCGGGCTGGCGGGGGCGCGGCATTCGTACTGGCAGGCCGGACGCGGGCCCAGTGGGGGTGCTCATGGTGCGGCATGTTAGTGGTTTCCCGGGTTCCCCTGTTCGGGGAGGGTGCAGGTGAGCGGTATCCGTCCGCATTTGTCGGATGAGTTACGTCCGGATATCGGGCACGGGAGGGGCCGTTCACCTGCCAGGCCCGTTACGGACGCGCGTCGGCCACCACGGACAACAGCGCGTCATCACCCGGAAGGGTGAATGAGCCGGTCGCGAGGTCCGTCGCCATCCGCACCGCCCCGTGCAGGGGGTCCCCCTCGGCCGTCACCCGCCGCGCCCGGGGCAGCCGGTCGGCCAGTTCCTCGGCCAGCGGCGCGAGCAGCGGGTCACCCATCCCGGTGAGCCCGCCGGTGACGGCGACCAGCGGTGCGACGCCGTCGGCGGCCGGGCACACGGCGGCGGCCGCCTCGGCCATGTGCCGGGCCGCGGC
>NZ_JAAGMD010000599.1 GCF_010548465.1 Streptomyces sp. SID14436
TCCCGCACCCCGAGCCGCGCGGGCAGCACCCCCGGCCGCTCCACGGCCGTCACGCGCGCGAGCAGCGCGGGGTCCCCGCCGAGGGCGGACCAGGCGTGAGCCGTCTCGGTCATCGTGTCTCCTCCGTGGACGCCCCCGGCCCGGGGGCCGGGAGACGCCGTGACTCTCGTGGGCCGGGGGGCACAGCATCGCGCACGGCGGTGCCGCCACGCGCCGTGCGGCACGGCGGAAGGGCCGGGCGATGCGCCCGGCCCTTCCGTTCTCCGTGTCCCTGCCGCGGGAGCGCCGTGCCCTTGCCCCGGCGCTCCCGGGTCAGCGACCCGCCGTGCCGCTCCGGCCGGACCCCGCGGGCCCGGGCCCTACTTGACGGCGCGCAGCGCGTTGACGATGCCGTGGCCGTAGAAGCCGTTGACCAGCTTGCCGCCCTCGCAGGTGGCGTCCTGCACGCCGTCGCCGTCCTGGTCGTAGGAGGCCGGGCAGCCCGGGTTGTCCGCCTGCGCCTTCATCAGCGCCTGGATCACGGCGGGCGGGGCCCACGGGTGCTTCGACTTCAGCAGCGCGGCGACACCGGCGGCGTGCGGCGACGCCATCGAGGTGCCCTGGAGGAAGGCGTACTGCCCGTTCGGCATGGTGGACAGGATGCGGCCGTTCTTCGACGGGGTGTCCGGCGTCTGGTAGCGGCCGTCACCGCCCGGCGCGGCCACGTCCACGACCCGGTGGCCGTAGGTCGAGTAGTACGACTTGAGGTTGTCCGCACCCGTCGCGCTGACCGTGACGACACCCGGCAGCTGGGTCGGCAGGTCCAGGCACTCGCTCGGGTCGATGGTGCGCTCGACCGGCGTGGTGTCGTTGGGGCTGGAGGCGTCGTCGATCGCGTCCGAGGCCAGGTCGTGGTTGGAGTTGCCGGCCGACGCCACGTGCAGGGTGCCCTTGAGCTGGGCGTACAGCTGGGCCCGGTTGACCGCGTCCAGGATGGCCTTCTGGTCCGGGTCGTTCTTGCAGTTGTACAGCCACGGGTCGACGTAGTAGCTGTTGTTCGTGATCTCCACGCCGTGGTCGGCGGCGAACACGAAGGCGCAGACGACGTTCTCCGGGTAGAAGAGGCCGTTGTCCGGGTCGCTCACCTTGATGCCGGCGACCTTCACGCCCGGCGCGACACCGGCGACGCCGATGCCGTTGCGGGCGGCGGCGATCTCACCGGCCACGTGGGTGCCGTGGTAGTCCTCGTCCGTGTACGGGCGCCAGGCGCCCTCGCTGGTGTCCGCCACGCCGCCGACGCAGTTGGCCGACTGGGAGGCGGAGAAGTTCGGGGCGAGGTCGGGGTGGGTGTCGTCGACGCCGGTGTCGATCACGGCGACGGTCACCTTGCTGCTGCCCGGGTTGATCTTCGCGGCCTTGTCGGCGCCGATGGCCCGCAGGTCCCACTGGTCGGCCTCGAGCGGCTCGCTGCCCGGCGTCTTCGCCGAGGCGGCCCCGATGCGCGCGGCGTCCGCGGCCGTCACGTACTCGGCCGCGCCGACGTCGGTGGTGCCGGCCGGGGTGAGCGGCGCGGTGCGGGTGGCCCCGGCCGACTGCACGCCGCGGACCTTGCGTATCTCCGTGCCGAAGTCCGGGTTCGACGAGTGGACGACGATGACACCGATCTTGTCGTGGGTGACCACGACGGTCCCGCCGGCCTTGCCGATCGCCTTCTGCACCGACGCGATCGTGCGGCGGTCCACCTTGGTGTTCACGACGTACGCCAGGGCGGGCGCGTCCGTCGCCTGCTCCGCCGTCGGCGCGCTCCGCTCGGCGGCCGAGGCCGCCGCCGGCAGGAAGCCGAGCGTGGCGGTCAGCGACAGCGCGACGGGCACGGCGAGGGCGAGCCGGCGTCTGGAACGCAGATGAGCCATGGGGTCTCCACATCATCCGGAACGGAATCTGCCCGAGACACAGGTGGTGCTCGGGCAGGTACATGACGAGTTGTGCTCGGGTGAAGCTATCTCGCGATGTTGCTGGCCAGCAACGTTTTCCCCGAAGCTCTTCACAGACCGCACCCGAATGTCCGGGACACCCCCCGTACGGCCCCCGGCGTGCCCGCCGTCCGGGTCCCCGCGCCGCGCCCCCTGAGCCGGCCGGGGAAAGAACCAGAACCCGTTTGAACCAGCCACCGGCCCGCGCCGTGCCCTTGTGCAGGGAGCGCGAGGACACTCGCCTCCGTCCCTGTCGGACCGCACGATCGCGAGGAGACTCCGTGGCCGCCGAAGCACCGCCCCCCTCGACAGCCGAGCCCAAACTCCCGACGCCAGAGGAGTTCACCGAGGTGCAGCAGAGCGCGGAGTTCGCCGAACTGCGCCGCACGCACCGCTCCTTCGCCTTCCCCCTCACCGTCGCCTTCATCGCCTGGTACCTGCTGTACGTCCTGCTGTCCAACTACGCGCACGGCTTCATGGGCACCGAGCTGTTCGGCAACATCAACGTCGCCCTCGTCTTCGGGCTCCTCCAGTTCGCCACCACCTTCTTCATCGCGTGGTGGTACTCGCGGCACGCCGCCGCGAAGCTGGACCCGAAGGCCGAGGCCATCAAGGCCCGTATGGAGGGAGGCGCATGAGCCCCTCGATCGCCCACGTCACCCTCGCCGCGAACGAGGCGAGCGAACACCGCACGCTGATCATCATCCTCTTCGCGCTGTTCGTCGTCGCCACCCTCGGCATCACCGTCTGGGCCGGGCGCCAGACCAAGAGCGCCTCCGACTTCTACGCCGGCGGGCGCCAGTTCAGCGCCTTCCAGAACGGGCTCGCCGTCTCCGGCGACTACATGTCGGCCGCGTCCTTCCTCGGCATCGCGGGCGCCATCGCCCTCTTCGGCTACGACGGCTTCCTCTACTCCATCGGCTTCCTGGTCGCCTGGCTGGTGGCGCTGCTGCTGGTCGCCGAACCGCTGCGCAACTCCGGCCGCTACACCATGGGCGACGTCCTCGCCTACCGCATGCGCCAGCGCCCGGTGCGCACCGCGGCCGGCACCTCGACCATCGTCGTGTCGATCTTCTACCTGCTCGCCCAGATGGCCGGCGCCGGCGTCCTCGTCTCGCTGCTGCTCGGCATCACCTCCGACGCAGGCAAGATCCTCATCGTCGCCCTCGTCGGCGTCCTGATGATCGTCTACGTCTCCATCGGCGGCATGAAGGGCACCACCTGGGTGCAGATGATCAAGGCCGTGCTGCTCATCGGCGGCACCATCCTGATCACCTTCCTGGTGCTGCTGAAGTTCAACTTCAACATTTCCGACCTGCTCGGCAAGGCCGCCGAGAACAGCGGAGCGGGCGCCGCCTTCCTGGAGCCCGGCCTGCAGTACGGCGCCAGCGGCACCACCAAGCTGGACTTCATCTCCCTCGGCATCGCCCTGGTGCTCGGCACCGCCGGCCTGCCGCACATCCTGATCCGCTTCTACACGGTGCCCAACGCCAAGGCCGCCCGGAAGTCCGTCAACTGGGCCATCGGCATCATCGGCGGCTTCTACCTGATGACCATCGCCCTCGGCTTCGGCGCCGCGGCGCTCATCTCGCGCACCGAGATCATCGAGTCCAACCCGTCCGGCAACACGGCGGCCCCGCTGCTCGCCCTGCACCTCGGCGGCGTCGACTCCACCTGGGGCGCGATCCTGCTCGCCACCA
Source organism: Streptomyces sp. SID14436 (assembly GCF_010548465.1). Taxonomy (GTDB): domain Bacteria; phylum Actinomycetota; class Actinomycetes; order Streptomycetales; family Streptomycetaceae; genus Streptomyces. The sequence goes on from NZ_JAAGMD010000599.1 coordinate 3,653, forward strand.
TCTCGGCGGTCGCCTTCGCGACCATCCTGGCCGTGGTCGCGGGCCTCACCCTCGCCTCGTCCTCCTCCTTCGCGCACGACATCTACGCCAACGTCATCCGCAAGGGGAAGGCCACCGAGAAGGAGGAGATGCGGGCGGCCCGCCTGGCGACCGTCCTCATCGGCGTCGTCTCCATCGCGCTCGGGGCCCTCGCGCGCGACCTCAACGTGGCCGGCCTGGTCGCGCTCGCCTTCGCCGTCGCCGCCTCGGCCAACCTGCCGACGATCCTCTACAGCCTGTTCTGGAAGCGGTTCACCACCCAGGGCGCGCTGTGGTCGATCAACGGCGGTCTCATCATCGCCGTCGGCCTGGTGCTGTTCTCGCCCGTCGTCTCCGGCGACCCCACGTCGATGTTCCCCGACGTCGACTTCTCCTGGTTCCCGCTGAAGAACCCGGGCCTGATCTCCATCCCGGCCGGCTTCCTGCTCGGCTGGCTCGGCACCGTGCTCTCCAAGGAGGAGCCGGACACCAAGAAGTACGCGGAGCTGGAGGTCCGGTCGCTCACCGGCACCGGCGCCCACTGACCCCGTCCCCCTCGGCCGCGTCGTAGGAACCTCCAGGTCCCCACGGCGCGGCCGTCGTGGTTCTCGTCGCATCGGGCCGCTGTGGCCTGTCGGTGCCGTCACGTACGCTCGCAGGTACGGGACAACAGCGATCCGCGTCGAGGGAGGGGGCCCACGTGCTCAAGGACACCTACGGCCGAGTGGCCACCGACCTGAGGGTCTCGCTCACCGACCGGTGCAATCTGCGCTGCACCTACTGCATGCCCGAGGAGGGCCTGCAGTGGCTCGCCAAGCCCGACCTGCTCACCGACGACGAGATCGTCCGCCTCGTCGACGTCGCCGTCACCTCCCTCGGCATCGAGGAGGTCCGCTTCACCGGTGGCGAGCCGCTGCTGCGGCCCGGCCTGGTCGGCATCGTCGAGCGGGTCGCCGCCCTGGAACCCCGCCCGCAGATCTCCCTCACCACCAACGGCATCGGCCTGCGGCGCACCGCGGCCGCCCTGAAGCAGGCCGGCCTGGACCGGGTCAACGTCTCCCTCGACACCCTGCGCCCCGACGTCTTCAAGCGCCTCACCCGCCGCGACCGCCACCGCGACGTCACCGACGGCCTGTACGCGGCCCGGGAGGCCGGTCTGACCCCCGTGAAGGTCAACGCCGTGCTCATGCCGGGGCTCAACGACGACGAGGCCCCCGACCTGCTCGCCTGGGCCGTGGAACACGACTACGAGCTGCGGTTCATCGAGCAGATGCCGCTGGACGCCCAGCACGGCTGGAAGCGTGAGGGCATGGTCACGGCGGGGGACATCCTCGCCTCCCTGCGCACCCGCTTCGAGCTGACCGCCGAGGGCGACGAGGCCCGCGGCTCCGCCCCGGCCGAGCGCTGGCTGGTGGACGGTGGCCCGCACCGTGTGGGCGTCATCGCCTCCGTCACCCGCCCGTTCTGCGCCGCCTGCGACCGCACCCGCCTCACCGCCGACGGACAGGTCCGCACCTGCCTGTTCGCCACCGAGGAGACCGACCTGCGCGCCGCCCTGCGCTCCGGCGCCCCGGACGAGGAGATCGCCCGCATCTGGCGGCAGGCCATGTGGGGCAAGAAGGCCGGCGCGGGCCTGGACGACCCGTCCTTCGTGCAGCCGGACCGGCCGATGTCCGCCATCGGGGGCTGACCCCCGAACGACCGGCCCCGGTACCGCTCAGACCTCCCGGGCCTCCCACTCCGCGAAGGGGACGGCCTCCTTCAGGAAGCCCCGCACACCGAGGAACTGCGACAGGTGTTCCCGGTGCTCCTCGCACGCCAGCCAGGTCTTGCGCCGCTCCGGCGTGTGCACCTTCGGGTTGTTCCACGCCAGCACCCAGACGGCCGCGCTCCGGCAGCCCTTGGCGGAACAGATCGGCGTCTCGGGATCAGGAAGCATCACACCGCCGACCCTAACCCGGCCGTGTCACGGCCCCGGGCGGGGGACAGGCCCCGGAAAGGCGACGCCGAGCAGCCACGGGGGGAGCTGCCCGGCGTCGGTCCGTCGCTCCGACGGGGGATGCGGAGCGCGTACGAAGTATGTCACGGGTCACCCCGGCACCGGCACCGGAACAACATGATTGATCTGAGGTTTTCTTGAGCTTGGCGCAGAACCTGCTTCCGCTCGCGCCGCGCACCCGTCCGTACCCGGCGGTCACGGCCCTTCGGACCGCTGTGCCCCCGCTTCCGCCGCGGGCGCGGACGCCGCGTCCTCCGCATCGTGTTCCGCGCCGTCGCCGTCCCCGTCCGACGGCGTGATCATGGGCCGCATCGGCGTGGTCACGAAGGTCGACGGCAGCGAGGGCGCGTTCTCCCGCCCCGCGTTGGCGATCACCACCGCGATGTACGGCAGCACCGCGCCGAGGACCAGCGCCACGATCGCGACGTGCTTCTCCACGTTCCACAGCACCGCCGCGAGGATGACCGAGATCGTGCGGACGGTCATCGAGATCACGTACCGGCGCTGCCGGCTCCGCACGTCGTCATGGAGGCCCGCCCGGGCGCCGGTGATCCGGAACACCTGGGCGCCATGCTGCTTCCGCATCACATTCCACCATCCGCCCGTATCGGACTTCCCCGTCCCTGACCGCTCCGTGACCGGTCGGGGACACCGGGCCCGGACATCTCCACGTTACGCCCGCTGTGTCCCCGCGCCGCGACCGGGTCGCCCTCCCGTGGTGCCCGCCCGGCCTGCGCCGTAGCGCGTACGGCACCGCCCGGCATGCGGCGTACCGGGTCCGGGCCGAGACTGGCGGCAACGCTCGCGTCACGGCGTACGAGGAGGCAGTCATGGGCTGGTTGTGGGCCATCATCGTGGGATTCGTGCTCGGCCTGATCGCCAAGGCGGTGATCCCCGGCAAACAGCACATCCCGCTGTGGCTGGCCACCATCTGCGGCATGATCGGCGCGGTGGTCGGCAACGCCATCGCGCGCGGCTTCGGCATCGAGGAGACGCGGGGCATCGACTGGGGCCGGCACATCTTCCAGCTGGGCGCGGCCATCGTCGTCGTCCTGCTCGCGGAGATGATCTACAACGCGATGCAGCGCAGGAAGCACGAGCGGCGGGCCTGACCCGGTCGCCGCGGACGGCGAGGGGGCGGCCCCGGCACCCGCCGGGAACCGCCCCCGTGCCGCTCTCTCAGCCCGCGGTGACCTCGACCGCCGCCAGGTTCTTCTTGCCCCGGCGCAGCACCAGCCAGCGCCCGTGCAGCAGGTCCTCCCGGGCGGGGACGGCGTCCTCGGCGGTCACCTTCGTGTTGTTCACGTAGGCGCCGCCCTCCTTCACGGTGCGCCGGGCGGCCGACTTGCTGGCCACCAGACCGACCTCCGCGAACAGGTCCACGACCGGCGCCGGCTCGGCGACCCGGACGTGCGGCAGCTCGGACAGGGCCGCCGCCAGCGTCCGCTCGTCCAGCTCCGCCAGCTCGCCCTGGCCGAACAGCGCCTTCGAGGCGGCGATCACCGCCGCCGTCTGGTCCGCGCCGTGCACCAGCGTCGTCAGCTCCTCGGCCAGCGCCCGCTGGGCGGCCCGCGCCTGCGGCCGCTCCGCCGTCTGACGCTCCAGCTCCTCCAGCTCCTCGCGGGACTTGAAGGACAGGATGCGCATGTAGCCCGAGATGTCCCGGTCGTCCACGTTCAGCCAGAACTGGTAGAACGCGTACGGCGTCGTCATCTCCGGGTCCAGCCACACCGCGCCGCTCGCGGTCTTGCCGAACTTGGTGCCGTCCGCCTTCGTCATCAGCGGAGTGGCGTAGGCGTGCACCGTGGCCTCGGGCTCCAGCCGGTGGATCAGGTCCAGGCCCGCCGTGAGGTTGCCCCACTGGTCGCTGCCGCCCTGCTGCAGGACGCAGCCGTACCTCCGGTAGAGCTGGAGGAAGTCCATGGCCTGCAGCAGCTGGTAGCTGAACTCGGTGTAGCTGATGCCCTCGGAGGACTCCAGCCGCCGGGCGACCGAGTCCTTGGTCAGCATCTTGTTGACGCGGAAGTGCTTGCCGACGTCCCGCAGGAACTCGATCGCCGAGAGGTTCTGCGTCCAGTCCAGGTTGTTGACCATCTCGGCCGCGTTCTCGCCCTCGAAGGACAGGAACGGCTCGATCTGCCGCCGCAGCCGCTGCACCCAGCCGGCGACGGTCTCCGGGCTGTTCAGCGTGCGCTCCGCGGTCGGCCGCGGGTCGCCGATCTGGCCCGTCGCCCCGCCGACGAGCGCCAGCGGCCGGTGCCCGGCCTGCTGGAGCCGGCGCAGGGTCAGCACCTGCACCAGATGTCCGACGTGCAGGGACGGAGCGGTCGGGTCGAAGCCGCAATAGAAGGTGACGGGACCGTCCGCGAGCGCCTTGCGCAATGCGTCCTCGTCGGTGGACTGGGCGAACAGCCCGCGCCACTGCAGCTCGTCGACGATGTCCGTCACGGTTCTCGTGTCTCCTAGATGATGCCGGTGGAAGGGTGCCGGAGGGCCCGGCGCCCGGTCCGGCCGGCCGGCGGCCGGACGCGGACGCCTACGAGGTTATACGCCCCGGCTGACCGAGCTCATATTGAAATCGGGGATGCGCAGCGCGGGCATCGCGGCCCGGGTGAACCAGTCGCTCCACTCCCTGGGCAGGGTCTTCTCCGTCCGCCCGGCCTCCGCCGCCCGCCCCAGCAGGTCCACCGGCGACTCGTTGAACCGGAAGTTGTTCACCTCGCCGGTCACCTCGCCGTTCTCCACGAGGTAGACGCCGTCCCGGGTCAGCCCGGTGAGCAGCAGCGTCGCCGGGTCGACCTCGCGGATGTACCACAGGCAGGTCAGCAGCAGCCCGCGCCCGGTGTCCGCGACCATCTCCTCGAGCGAGCGGTCCCGGCCCCCCTCCAGGATCAGGTTGTCGATGCCCGGCGCCACCGGCAGCCCGGTCAGCGCCGCGCTGTGCCTGCTCGTCGTCAGGTGCCGCAGCTCGCCCTCGCGCATCCAGTCCGTGGCCGCCAGCGGCAGCCCGTTGTCGAACACCGACCGGTCGCCCCCCGAGGAGTGCGCGAGCACGAACGGCGCCGACTCCAGTCCCGGCTCGTGCGGGTCGCTGCGCAGCGTCAGCGGCAGGCCGCTGAGCCGGTCGCCGACCCGGGTGCCGCCGCCGGGCGCGGAGAACACGGTGCGGCCCTCGGCGGCGTCCCGACCCGAGGCCGACCACATCTGGTAGATCAGCAGGTCCGCCACCGCGGTCGGCGGCAGCAGCGTCTCGTACCGGCCCGCGGGCAGTTCCAGGCGCCGCTCGGCCCAGCCCAGCCGCACCGCCAGCTCGGCGTCCAGCGCCGTCGGGTCGACGTCCCGGAAGTCCCGCGTGGACCGGCCCGCCCACGCCGACCGCGTCCGGTCCGGCGACTTCGCGTTCACCTCCAGGGTCCCGTTCGGCTGGTCGTGGCGCAGCCGCAGCCCCGTCGACGTGCCGAGGTAGCTGGAGACCATCTCGTGGTTCGCGAAGCCGTACAGCTCCCGGCCGCCGGCCCGCGCGCGGGCGAACGACTCGCCCAGCGCCGGAGCGAAGTCGGCGAACACCGCGGAGGAGGTCTCCGCGGGCGCCTCGGTGAAGCCGGGGGACGGGGGCACGTCCGTGACCAGCGGCTGCGCGTCCTCGGCCGGGCCCGCACCCCGCGCGGCCGCCTCCGCGGCCCGCACCAGCGGCTCCAGCTCGTCGACGGTCACGGCGGAGCGCGACACCACCCCGGAGGCCGTGCCCTGCCCGCCGTCCACCGTGGCGATCACGGTGAGCGTGCGCCCGCGCGTGACACCGTTCGTGGTGAGCGCGTTGCCCGCCCAGCGCAGGTTGGCCGTCGACTCCTCGTCGGCGATCACCACACAGCCGTCCGCGCGGGACAGGTCGAGCGCGCGCTCGACGATCTCGTGCGGCTTGTCGGTACGCGCGCTCATCGTCCGGCCTCCTGCGTGGTGTCGAGGCTGTGCTGTCCCGGGGGGCGACCCCCGGACCCCCGGCCGGTCCCGGTGCGGACGCTCATCGTCCGGCCTCCTGCGTGGTGTCGGGGCTGTGCTGTCCCGGGGGGCGACCCCCGGACCCCCGGCCGGTCCCGGTGCGGACGCTCATCGCCCCGCCTCCTGCGTGGTGTTGAGGATGTTGACTCCCTTGAACAGGGCCGAGGGGCAGCCGTGCGAGACCGCGGCGACCTGACCCGGCTGGGCCTTGCCGCAGTTGAAGGCACCGCCCAGGACGTACGTCTGCGGGCCGCCGACCGCCGCCATGGAGCCCCAGAAGTCGGTCGTCGTCGCCTGGTAGGCCACGTCCCGCAGCTGTCCCACCAGCCGCCCGTTCTCGATGCGGTGGAACCGCTGACCGGTGAACTGGAAGTTGTACCGCTGCATGTCGATGCTCCACGAGCGGTCCCCGACCACGTAGATCCCCCGGTCCACGCCGCCGATCAGGTCCTCCGTCGACATCCCGGCGGGGTCCGGCCGGAGCGACACGTTCGCCATCCGCTGCACCGGCACGTGGGAGGGGGAGTCCGCGAACGCGCACCCGTTGGACCGCTCGAAGCCGGTCAGGCGCGCGATCCGCCGGTCCAGCTGGTAGCCGACCAGCGTGCCGTCCTTCACCAGGTCCCAGGACTGCGCCTCGACGCCCTCGTCGTCGTAGCCGACGGTCGCCAGGCCGTGCTCCGCGGTGCGGTCGCCGGTGACGTTCATCAGCTCCGAGCCGTACCGCAGCTTCCCCAGCTGGTCGAAGGTGGCGAACGAGGTCCCCGCGTACGCCGCCTCGTAGCCGAGCGCCCGGTCCAGCTCGGTCGCGTGGCCGATGGACTCGTGGATGGTCAGCCACAGGTTGGACGGGTCGACGACCAGGTCGTACAGCCCCGGGTCCACGCTGGGCGCCCGCATCTTCTCCGCGAGCAGCTCCGGCAGCTGCGCCAGCTCCTCGTCCCAGTCCCAGCCGGTACCGGTCAGGTACTCCCAGCCGCGTCCGACCGGCGGGGCCAGCGTGCGCATGGAGTCGAACTCACCGCTCGACTCGTCCACCGACACGGCCGTGAACGACGGGTGCAGGCGGACCCGCTGCTGCGTGGTCACGGTCCCGGCGGTGTCGGCGTAGAACTTGTTCTCGTGGACCGTGAGCAGCGAGGCGTCGACATGGTCCACGCCGTTCGCCGCCAGCAGCCGCGCGCTCCACTCCGCGAGCAGCCCGGCCTTCTCCTCGTCCGGCACCGCGAACGGATCGACCTCGTACGACGACACCCAGGTCTTCTCGGCGTGCACCGGCTCGTCGGCCAGCTCCACCGTGCCCCACTGACCGGCCGGGCCGCCGGCGTCCGACCCCGCCGCGCGGATCACCCGGGCGGACAGCTTCGCCATCGCCACCGCCTGCGAGGCCACCTTCGCGGCGGCGTCGGGCGTCAGGTCCACGCCGGAGGCGAAGCCCCACGTGCCGCCGTGCACCACCCGCACCGCGTACCCGAGGTCGGTGGTGTCCGACGTCCCGGCGGGCCGGGCGTCCCGCAGGCGCCAGGAGGCGCTGCGCACCCGCTCCAGGCGGAAGTCGGCGTGTGCGGCCCCCAGCGACCGTGCGCGGGCCAGCGCGGCATCGGCGAGGGGGCGCAGCGGCAGCGCCAGGAACGACTGATCGACTTCATGGGGCACGGGTGGGTATCCCTTCGGTGCGCGCCGGGCTGACCGTCACCGGCAGTGAATCATGCCCCGACGGCCCGTAGGCCCGGGCCGGCCCCGGCTCCGGTCCCCGCTCATCCGCGGCGCCCCCGACGGCCCGGCACGCCGGGCGGGGCGGACCGGCCGGGCGGGGCGGACTGTAGGAACCCGACAGGACGCCATGGGAGCCACTGTCGGTGCCCGAATGTCCCGCGGCACGTCGCGACCGATAGGTTTTCGGGGAAGCCGCCTGTCATCCAGGTGTCCGGGCGGGTGAACCAGACCGCTATCGAAAGGGTGATCCGTTGAGCCGCTCGGTTCTCGTCACCGGAGGCAACCGGGGCATCGGCCTCGCCATCGCCCGTGCATTCGCCGACGCCGGCGAGCAGGTCGCCATCACGTACCGCTCGGGTGAGCCGCCGGCCGGCTTCCTCGCCGTCCGCTGCGACATCACCGACCCGGAGCAGGTGGAGCAGGCCTACAAGGAGATCGAGGCCCAGCACGGCCCGGTCGAGGTCCTCGTGGCCAACGCGGGCATCACCAAGGACCAGCTCCTGATGCGCATGTCCGAGGAGGACTTCACCTCCGTCGTCGACACCAACCTCACCGGCACCTTCCGCATCGTGAAGCGTGCCAACCGGGGCATGCTGCGCGCCAAGAAGGGCCGCGTCGTGCTGATCTCCTCGGTGGTCGGCCTGTCCGGCTCCGCGGGCCAGGCGAACTACTCCGCCTCCAAGGCCGCCCTGGTCGGCTTCGCGCGCTCCCTCGCCCGTGAGCTGGGGTCCCGCAACATCACCTTCAACGTCGTGGCGCCCGGCTTCGTCGACACCGACATGACCAAGGTGCTCACCGACGAGCAGCGCGCGGGCATCGTGTCGCAGGTGCCGCTCGGCCGGTACGCGCAGCCGGAGGAGATCGCCGCGGCGGTGCGGTTCCTCGCCTCGGACGACGCCTCGTACATCACTGGAGCCGTCATTCCTGTTGACGGCGGACTGGGAATGGGTCACTGAACGACATGAGCGGAATTCTCGAGGGCAAGCGCGTCCTGATCACCGGTGTGCTGATGGAGTCCTCCATCGCCTTCCACACCGCCAAGCTGGCCCAGGAGCAGGGCGCGGAGATCATCCTGACCGCGTTCCCGCGGCCCACCCTGACCGAGCGCATCGCCAGGAAGCTCCCCAAGCCCGCCAAGGTCATCGAGCTCGACGTCACCAACGACGAGCACCTCGGCCGCCTCGCCGACGTCGTGGGCGAGGAGCTCGGCGGCCTCGACGGCGTCGTGCACTCCATCGGCTTCGCCCCGCAGGACGCGCTCGGCGGCAACTTCCTCAACACGCCGTTCGAGTCGGTCGCCACGGCCATGCACGTCTCCGCCTTCTCCCTGAAGTCGCTGACCATGGCCTGCCTGCCGCTGATGCAGAACGGCGGCTCCGTCGTCGGCCTCACCTTCGACGCGCAGTACGCCTGGCCGCAGTACGACTGGATGGGCCCGGCCAAGGCCGCCCTGGAGGCGACCAACCGCTACATGGCCCGCGACCTGGGCAAGCAGAACATCCGCTGCAACCTGATCTCGGCGGGCCCGATCGGCTCCATGGCGGCCAAGTCCATCCCGGGCTTCGCCGAACTGGCCTCCGTCTGGGACACCCGCGCCCCGCTGGAGTGGGACCTGAAGGACCCGGAGCCGGCCGGCCGCGGTGTGGTCGCCCTGCTGAGCGACTGGTTCCCCAAGACCACCGGCGAGATCGTCCACGTGGACGGCGGTCTGCACGCCGTCGGCGCCTGACCGGCAGCACGGCTCGAAGGGCCCGCACCCCACCGGGGCGCGGGCCCTTCCCGCGTCCTGGCGGGGCGCCCGCCGTGTCACCCGAACGGCTCACCAGGCCGGGCGCGCGGCACGGCCGACCGGGCACCGTGGAGTACGCGTCCGTCGCGCGTTTTCCTCCCCAGCCACGCCGAGGAGGTCCGTTGTGCGCGTCCACCGCCTGGCCTCAGCGACCCTGGCCGCCGCCCTCGTGCTGGCCCTGCCCCACCATGCGATGCCGCACCCGCGCGTGCCGCCCGAGCGGGCCACTGCGGGGACCCCGCTCGCGGACGATCCGTTCGGCGCCGCCTGCCGGGTCCGTGTCGACGGCTCCCGGGTGACCGCGTACTGCCACAACCCCTATCCCGTCACCGACCGGGTGAGTCTGCACGTCGAGTGCGTCCGCTGGTGGGACCTCGACGCCGACAGCCGGCCGGTGGCCGCCGGACCCGCGCAGACCGTGCGCCTGACCGGCCGCTGCTGGAAGGAGGTCGGCTCGGCCTGGGTCAGCCACCGGAGGGCGGAGCGCTGACCCGCCCCGGACGGCACACCAGCGGATAGGCGGCGGCCACCTCGGCCGCCGCCGTCGCGTCACCGGCCCGGATCGCGTCCACCAGCCGCCCGTGCTCCATGTGCGTCTCCGGGGACAGCGACGCGCCCACGTCGTCGCGCAGCCAGTCCCGCAGCACCTCGCCCAGGTCCGCGTACATCGCCGTCATCACGTCGTTGTGCGAGGCCGCCACCACGGCCAGGTGGAAGGTCGCGTCCGCCGTCACGAACGCCTCCGCCTCACCCGACTCCCAGGCCTCCTCCCGGCGCAGCAGCAGGGCGTCCAGCTGCTTGAGGTCCTTCTCCGTCCGCCGCTCCGCGGCCAGCCGCGCGGCGGCCGACTCCAGCGTGGAACGCAGCTCGGCGACGTGCCGGGGGTCGGCGCCGGCGAAACGGCGCTGCATCACGCCGGCCAGCTCGCTCGTCGCCACCACGTAGGTGCCCGACCCCTGCCGGATGTCCAGCAGGCCGTTGTGCGCCAGGGCGCGGACCGCCTCGCGCACGGTGTTCCGGGCCACCCCGAGCTGCTCCACCAGCTCCGGCTCCGTGGGGATGCGGGAGCCGACCGGCCACTCGCCCGTGGTGATCTGCGCCCGCAGCGCGGCGATGACCTGCTCGGACAGGGCCGCACGACGCGGATGGCTCAGGGGCATGGCACACCTTCGCACACCGGGGGCGCCGGGACGCCGCAACGCGTTGGACAGAGAATCATCCCATGATTCTATGATGGATCCCATGGCTGGTGACGACACCCGGACGTTCGCGTCCACGACGACCGGAGACATCCCGGCCGGAACCCGACCCGCGGCGGACCCCCGCACCCCCGGGCCGGACCCCTCCGCCCCGCGCCCGCGCGGGTGGGCCGCGCACCTGCTGGTCGTGGCCATCGTCCTGGCCGCGCTGAACCTGCGCCCCGCCATCACCAGCCTCGGCGCGCTGCTCGAAGAGGTCCGCGTCGCGCTCGGCATGAGCGGCAGCGTGGCCGGACTGCTGACCTCGGTCCCCCCGCTGTGCTTCGCCGTCTTCGGCGTCACCGCCCCGCGCCTGGCCCGCCGCTTCGGCCCCGGCGCCGTGGTGTGCGGCGGCATGGCCGCCATCGCCGCCGGCCTGCTGATCCGCCCCTTCGCGGGCGGCACGGCCGGATTCCTGGCCGCCACCGCCCTCGCGCTCATGGGCATCGCCGTCAGCAACGTCCTGATGCCGGTCATCGTCAAGCGCTGGTTCCCGGACCGGATCGGCACCATGACCGGCCTGTACTCGATGGCCCTCGCCCTGGGCACCTCCACGGCGGCCGCGGTGACCGTGCCCGCGACCGACCTGCTGGGCGGCGACTGGCGGTCGGGGCTCGCCCTGTGGTCCGTCCTCGCCGCCGCGGCCGTGCTGCCCTGGCTGTGGTTCGTCCGCGACCGCGGCACCGCC
>NZ_JAAGMD010000627.1 GCF_010548465.1 Streptomyces sp. SID14436
GGCGGGAACATGCTGGCGGCGACGGTCACCGGTCCGACGGCGACGATGGCGGCCAGGACGTGCAGGGACAGCAGGAACTTGGTCACCAGGACCCTTTCGAAGGAGACGGGGAGGGAGGGCGACGAGGACGCCGGCCTCACGCTAGGCGCCCTGCGGCGCCCCACCCAGGGGCGGGAACGACATAAGCCAACGGATTCCCGCCAAGTCTTCTGACCAGTGCTTTTCCTGCCTCTGCCCCTGCACCCCAGTCCGGACGGCCGGGCGGGAATCCGCCTATCGTGGTGCGTCATGCACTCCGTGGCGATTCTCGTGCTCCCGGGCGTCATCCCGTTCGACATGGCGGCCCCCATGCAGGTCTTCGACTGGACGCGGATGCCGGACGGCCGTCCGGCCTACCGGGTGCGCCTGTGCGCCCCGACGCCGGAGGTCCCGGCGGACGGCGGCTTCACCCTGCGGGTGGAGCGCGGGCTGGAGGCCCTGGCGGACGCCGACACGGTGATCGTCCCCGGGATCGCCGACGGACCGCCCCCCTCCCCGGCCGCGCTGGAGGCGCTGCGCCGGGTGGCACAGGCGGGCACCCGGATCGCCTCGGTGTGCGTGGGCGCGTTCGTGCTCGCCCGGGCCGGACTGCTGGACGGGCTGCGCGCGACCACGCACTGGGCGGCGGCCGAGCAGCTCGCCCGCGACTTCCCCCGCGTCGACGTGCGGCCGGACGTGCTCTACGTGGACAACGGCCGCATCCTGACCTCGGCGGGGGCCGCGGCCGCGCTGGACATGTGCCTGCACATGATCCGCCGCGACCTGGGCTCGGCGGTGGCGGCGAACGCCGCCCGGATGTCGGTGATGCCGCTGGAACGGGAGGGCGGGCAGGCCCAGTTCATCGTGCACGAGCACCCGCCGGTGCCCCGCGGCTCGGATCTGGAGCCGGTGCTGGAGTGGATCGAGGACAACCTGACCCGGGAGATCACCCTGGGTGCGATGGCGGCGCGCGCGGGGATGAGCGAGCGCACCTTCAGCCGCCGGTTCCGCGAGCAGACGGGCACCACGCCGGTCCAGTGGCTGCTGCGGGCCCGGGTGCGGCGCGCCCAGTACCTGCTGGAGAACAGCGATCACACGGTGGAGCGGATCGCGGGGCAGGCAGGCTTCGGGTCGCCGACGGCGTTCCGTGAGCGGTTCCGCAAGGTGGTGGGCACGACGCCGCACGGGTACCGCGCGGCGTTCAAGGGCGGTGGACCGGTCCTCGAGGGCGGTCGGCCGGTCTTCTAGGGCGGCGGGCCGGCCCACACGCCGGCCGGCGGCCGAGACGCCTCGACCGGATCGGGCCGAGGGCGGGGGTGACCGCTCGACACGGCCCCCGGTGGGGACACGGTTGCTGCCGTGTCCCCACCGGGGGCCGTGGAGCCGCGCCGCGCGGGCCGGTGGCCGGGCGGAGGACGCGGTCAGACCGCCAGGGACAGTCCGCTCTCTCCCTCGGTGTCCGCGGTCCGGGCCGCCGGGGGAGCCTTCCGGGCGAGGAGGACGTCCGCCTGGGCGATGGCGGCGTGGATACTGGTCGTTCCCGTCATCACGCAGAGCGTGTAGCTGACGTCCTCCAGCTCCCGCGCCGCGACCGGCGAATGCCTCTCCGCCTGAGCGATCTGCAGCGTCGCATACCGCGTGAGCAGTTCCCTGACGACCTTCGGGTCCGGTACGAGCACGAAGCGCCCCTCTCTTCTTTTCGGTGCGTATGCCCGAACCCCGCGGAAGCATTCACTTCTTTTACTCAACTGGTCGTAATTGACCAGAACCCTTCGCAGACCGACCGGGTCCGACAGAGGAGGGATGGGGCGGGTTCGAGCCATGGAGGCCCCGCCGCGACAGGGCCCACGCGCGGCGCCCAGGGGCGCGCGGCCACCCGGGGGCGGCTGTCATACCCTCGCGGTACGCTGCGCGAAAACGACCTTTCCCCCATATGGGAGGTTCTCGTGACCACGCGCCTCAACCCCTATCTGAGCTTCGACGGCGACGCCCGCCGGGCGATGGAGTTCTACCGGGACGTCTTCGGCGGTGAGCTGCGGCTCAACACGTTCGGCGAGTTCGGGCTGGCCGACACCCCGCACGCGGACAAGATCATGCACGGCATGCTGGAGAGCCCCTCCGGCCTGATGCTGATGGGAGCCGACAACCCGCCGGGCGTGGAGTACGAGCCGCCCGGCGGCATGTCCGTGAGCCTCAGCGGCGACGACGAGAGCGAGCTGCGGGGCTGCTGGGAGAAGCTGTCCGACGGCGGCTCGGTGTCCGTGCCGCTGGAGAAGCAGATGTGGGGCGACGTCTTCGGCATGTGCACGGACCGCTTCGGCGTCCCCTGGATGGTCAACATCAGCACCCGGGACTGACGGCGCGGCCCGCCGGACCCGGGAGCCCCCTCGTCCGGGGCGTGTGGCACGCTCGGGCGCGAACGCGGGCGGGGCCTCCTCGCCGGCGGTGCGTTCCCCAGTGATCCCCGTGATCCTCAGTGATCCCCCGTGATCCCCCGTGGAGAGGCGACGGCATGCGCATCGGACTGCTCGGTACCGGCCCCTGGGCCCGGCTGGCCCACGCCCCGGCCCTGAGTGAACACCCGGAGCTGGACTTCGCGGGCGTCTGGGGCCGTCGCCCCGAGGCCGCCGAGGAACTGGCCGAACAGCACAGCACCCGGGCCTACCCCGACGTCGACGCCCTGCTGGCCGACGTCGAGGCGGTCGCCGTCGCGCTCCCCCCGGACGTGCAGGCTCAGCTGGCGGTCCGCGCCGCGCGGGCGGGCCGCCACCTGCTGCTGGACAAACCGCTCGCGCCGACCGTGGCCGAGGGGCGTGCGGTGGTCGAGGCGGCCGAGCGGGCCGGGGTCGCCTCGGTGGTCTTCTTCACCACCCGTTTCCAGCCGGAGCCCGCGGCGTGGATCGAGGAGCAGCAGAAGGCGGGCGGCTGGTTCACCGGCCGCGCGGAGTGGCTGGGAGCGGTCTTCACCGTCGACGGCAACCCCTTCGCGGCCTCCCCCTGGCGCCAGGACAAGGGCGCCCTGTGGGACGTCGGCCCGCACGCCCTGTCCGTGCTGCTGCCCGTCCTCGGGGACGTCCGGCGGGTCGCGGCGGCGGCACCCGGCCCCGGCGACACGGTGCACCTCGTCCTGGAGCACACGGGCGGCGCGTCGAGCACCCTGACGCTGAGCCTGACCGTGCCCCCGGCCGCCGCCGGGGCCACGGTGGAACTGCGGGGCACCACCGGCGTCACCCGGTTGCCGGAGGCGAGCCAGGGCGAGGTCGCGGCCCTCACCCGCGCCGCGGACGGACTGCTGGCCGCCGCGGACTCGGGCCGCCCGCACCCCTGCGACGCCGCGTTCGCGCTGCGCGTCACGGAGATCCTCGCCTCGGCGGAGGACCTGCTGCGCGCCGGCCGCTGAAGCGCTCCCCCGGAGGGCACACTTCCGGCGCCCTCCTTAAGTGCTCCTTAAGGAGCGGTTAAACAATCGTGCCGCTCTGCCCGCCGCGCCAAGAAGGCGCAGCTCAGGGCGAGTTGAGGGACAAGTCGGACCCGTTGGCGGGGCCGGGCGGGGTCCGTACCATCAGGGCCGCGCGCCGGTCCCGACGGTCGTTCTGAGAGCGCTCTCACTCTGAGGGCTCCCTCGGCACGACCACCCCCCTCGTCGGCCGGCGCGGTCCACGACCCGCACGAGCCACCAGGAGACCCCCCACATGACTCCTCGTCACCAGCGCCCCCTCGGCCGTCGCAAGGTGCTCTTCGCGCTCGGCGGCGCGGCGGTGGCCGCGCCCGCCGTCGCGGCCCTCGCCCCGCACGCGCTCGCCGACGGGCCCGGCGACCGGACGGCCGCCGCCGCCCTGCCGCTGACGATCGTCAACAACAGCGGCTCCTTCCACAACGCGAGCGTGCACCTCTACATCGTCGGCAACCAGGACGGCCGCCAGGTGCGGCTCACCCCCGAGGGCACCCTCGCCCCGATCGCCCTGTCGGACAACGGACCCGACGGCTTCACGGACTACGCGATCAGCCTGGCCGGCAGCGGCGAGACCCGGCTCTCCCTCCCCCACATGTCCGGCCGGATCTACGTCGCACTCGGCGGCAAACTGAAGTTCAAGGCGGTCGCCGACGGCGACGGCGACGCGGCCCTCCAGTACCCGGCCGGCTGGGTCGAGTCCGACCCCAACTACGGCGTCCTGCACGACTGCGCGGAGTTCACGTACAACGCGGCGGGCATGTTCTGCAACACGACGATGGTCGACATGTTCAGCGTGCCGCTGAGCATCCGGCTGACCGGCGCCGACGACCAGACCACCGGCACGGTGCGCGACGGGGGCCGGGCCGCCGCCTTCGACACCGTCCGCGGCCTGGAGGCGTTCTCGCGGCTCGTCGTGGACGACACCCGGATCATCGCCCCCGGCCACGGCCTGGACGCCGGGCTGTTCGACCAGGACTACCTCGCCCCGTACATCGACGAGGTGTGGAGCACGTACACCGGACGGGACCTGAAGGTCACCACGAACGCGGGCACGTTCACCGGCCGGGTGCGCGGGGACCGGTTCACCTTCGACGGACCGGCACAGGTGTCGTTCGGCCGGCCGTCCACCCGGGACGTGCTGTTCTGCGACGGCGCGCTCGCCGCGCCCAACGACGGCACCACCGGCCCGGTCGCCGCCGTGCTGGGGGCGGGCTTCAACCGCTCCACGCTGCTCAGCCACCCCGACCAGCCGACCACGGAGGCGGCCGCCTTCTACCGGACCGAGCTCACCAACCACTACGCCAAGGCCGTGCACGCGGCCACCGAGGACGGCAGGGCGTACGGCTTCGCCTTCGACGACGTGGCCGACTTCGCCTCCTACATCCAGGACACGGCTCCCACCGGGCTGCGGCTGACGCTGTCGCCCTTCTAGGCGGACCCGCCGGGCCTGGGAGCGGGCCGTGTCGCTCCCAGGCCCGGCGGCGTGCCGTCCGGCGTGCGCGTCCCGGTCCGGCGGGGCAGCGTGGTCATGTGACAGGAGTGCGGGCCGGGCCGCCCCACCGGGACCGGGTGGGATATCTGCGGGGAGCGCCGCCGCCGGGCTGGGCCCGGCTGGTGCCGGTCGTGCTGCTCGCGGCGGTGTGCGTGGCGACGGCCGTCAGCTCCGAGCCGCTCGACATCGGCTTCGTCCTCGGCGCGGTCCCGCCGCTCGCCGTGCTGGCGAACGGCCCGGTCGCCACCGCCGTGCTGGGCGCCCTGACGCTGCTGGTGCTGAGCATGCCGGTGTTCAACCTGGACGCGCCCGGCAGCACCGACATGCTGACCGTGGCGTTCGTCGCCGTGCTGAGTGTGCTGCTGTCGTTCATCCGGAGCCGGCGGGACGCCCAGCTGGTCACCGAGCGGGCCGTGGCCCGGGCCGCCCAGCGCGCGGTGATGCCGCCGCTGCCGGACCGGGTCGGCACCGTGCGCTGCACCGGTCTGTACCGGGCGGCGCAGCGCGGGACGCTGGTCGGCGGGGACTTCTTCGACGTCCGGGCCGGGCCGTTCGGGGTGCGGGCGGTCATGGGGGACGTGCAGGGCCACGGGCTGTCGGCGGTGGCGACGGTGGCGTCGCTGCTGGGCGCGTTCCGGGAGGCGGTGCTGGACGAGCCGGACCCGGAGTCGGTGGCGGCCCGGCTGGACCGGCGCCTGACGGTGGACGCCGGCGGGGATCCGCACGCCGAACTGTTCGCGACCGCGGTGCTGCTGGACTTCTCCGCCGACGCGCGGTCGGTGCGCCTGGTGGCGTGCGGCCAGCCGGGGCCGTTCCTGCTGCGGGACGGGCGTGCGGTGGAGCTGGAGGTGGAGCCCTGCATGCCGCTCGGCCTGGGGCTCGCGGAGCTCGGCACACCCGACGTGTCGGCGGTGCGGCTGCAGCCCGGTGACCGGCTGTTCCTGGCCTCCGACGGGGTCTTCGAGGCCCGCGACGCCGACGGGGTGTTCTATCCGCTGGCCGAGCGGCTGACGCGGTTCGCCGACGGTGACCCCGCCGACCTGGCCGGGCGGGTGTGGACGGACCTGCTGCGGCACTCCCCCGACGTGCAGGACGACGTGACGATGCTGGTGCTGACGCCCGCCCCGCCCGAGGAGCGCGACAGCGGGCCGTGAACGCCGACGGCGCCCCGCCGCCCGCGCGGTGGGCCGCGGGGCGGGGGGCGCCGGTGAGCCGTGCGACGGGCCCGGGGGTCAGCCGCTGTTGACGCAGGTGTTGCCGAACGCCGGGTTCAGCAGACCGACCAGGTTGATCGAGTTGCCGCAGGCGTTGACGTCCAGGTCGACCGGAATCTGGATGACGTTTCCGGAGAGGACGCCGGGGCTGTTGGACGCGACGCCGACCGTTTCCGGACCGTTGTCGGCGACAGCCGTGCCGGCGCCTGCCAGCAGGGCCGCACTCGCCAGGCCGGCCGCGGTGATCAGACGTATGCGCATGGGAAGGCTCCTGTCGTTCGCTCGGACATGTGAGTCCACCTTCACTCCGGCTGCCGCGGCGCGACATCGGTGGGCGTCCGAACGGGCGGGCGGCCCCGCGCGGGCAGGTTTCCCGGGCGCCCGGGAAGGTACTCCGGCAGCCAAGGAGCGGCCCTCCACCAGGCGGCCCCCGCGCGCTTGCGGATGCACGCCGGGCTCCCGCGTTGAATGGTGAGAGCGGACCCGATGACCGCACCGGGGCCGCTACAGCGATCCGGACCGAGGAGCCAGAAGATGTCGACGTCCCAGCCCGACGCGTCGCAGCCCGGCGCGTCCCGGCCGCCCGAGGGCGGCACCACCCCGGACAATCTGCTCCACGCCCGCACCGGCACCGACGTGTCGCCGGAGGACGTGGTGCTCGCGTCCGGCAAGGACATCACGCCGGAGAACCTCGAATGGGCCAGGCGCAAGCTGGCCGAGGAGGGACCCGCCGCCCTGGACAAGCTGCTTCCCTGAGGGCCCGGCCTCCCTGGCCGTCCGGTCAGGGGGAAGCCGCGTCCCGCCCGGGACGACGCCCTCGACACACGGACGGGCCGTGGCGGGCCCGGCGTTCACGCGCCGGGCCCGCCACGGCCCGTTCCCCGCACAGGTGCCCCGCGGGTCACCCGGGTCCGGGTCCGCCGGACGTCAGGGTGCCTCCCGGTCCTCCGGCAGCGCCGTCCCGTCCTCCACCACGTGCATCGCGGCCTCCTCGGCGCCGGCCGCGCCGCCGTCGATGCCCACGTCCTCGGCGACGGTCTCCTTCGTGGTGTCCTCGCGCACGCCCTCGTCCGGGGCGACCAGGCGCCCGGCCCGGCCGGTGCCCGCCTCCGGGTCGACCGGCTCGCCCTCGCCGCCGGGCAGGTCGCCCACCCCGTCCCCGGCCTGACCGGGGGTGTCCGGCACCTCCTGCGCCAGCCGCTGGTCGAGGCTCTCGCCGTCGTGCTGCTCGGCGGCGGTGGTGCCGTACTTGGTCACGCCCAGCGGTTTCTCCGGCGGGGAGTAGCCCTCGTCGAGGGTCTCGTCGTAGGTGCGCTCGCCGAGGGCGTCCTGCATGTCCAGCGGCGCCGCGTCCTCCTGCTGCTCGTTGCTTCCGGTGGGCTGGTAGGCGTCGTCCGCCATCGGGTCGGTGCCCATGCCGTCCTCCCTGTCGTACTGCGTCGGCTCGGTTCGTCCCGGGTGTGTGATCCGCGTTTCCCGTGACGCGATCTCTAACCTCGCCGAAGCGGTGTTCATCCCCCGGCCCGCTCCCCGGGCGGCGGCGCGACACGGACCCGCAGCTCCCCGACGCGGTGCTCGGGCCAGGACCGGGCGTACGGGGGCGGGGCGCCGCCCGGCGCGACGAGCGTGGCGACCGGCACCCGGTCGGCGGTGCGCAGGATCGTGGCGACGGTGGTGTTCGCGTTGTTGCCGGACGTCGCGCCCGAGGAGCAGCCGGTGTAGTAGCCGACCGGGATCGCCTGGTGGCCGGTGATCAGGCACGGCGGGCGGACGCCGAGCCGGTGCAGTTCGCCGGCGGCGCGGGTCCAGTCGCGGCGGCTGTCGATATTGCGGTCGGCGGTGTACACGAGCACGGTCAGCTGCACCGCGAGGTGGCCGGCCACGCACAGGGCGACCAGGGGCGCCAGGACGGGCCGCCACCCGCCGCCCGGCCGCCGGGCCAGGTGCCACAGGGCGGCGGCCACCGGGAAGGCCAGCAGCGCGTAGGAGGGCTGGAGGAAGCGGGGCGCCGCGTAGCCGATCATGAACAGGTACGGGAGGGCCGCCGTGGTCGCGCAGGCCAGCGGCAGCAGGGTGCGCGTGACGCGCCCGGCGCGCACGGCCACGTGGAGGGCGAGGAGCGCGAGCAGCGGCAGGGCGAACCACCACAGCATGATCACCGGGTGCGGCATGGACCCGGTGCAGGGGCGGCACAGGGCGCGCCCGCCCAGGCTGCGCAGCTGGTCGTCGACGGCGATCTGCCAGCCGAGGCCGCCCTGGATGCGGGACGCCTCCGCCAGCCGTTGCCCCAGTCCCCCGTGGGCGGTGTGGGCCTCCACGACCCAGTCGGCCGCGCCCGCCGCGAGGCCCCCGGCGAGGACCAGCAGGAGCCGCCCGTGCCGCCGGGCCAGGGCGAGGACGACCAGCGGGACGCTCACCCAGACGGCGTCGGTGGGCCGCATGACCGCCATGAGCGCCGCCCCGCCCGCCACGCCCCACAGCGCGGCCCGGGCGGTGGGGTTCTCGCTCCGGCGCAGGAAGCAGCCGACGGTCACCAGCGCGCCGATGGCGACCCAGTAGTTGGGCATGGCCTGCGGACCGTAGAAGAGGGTGATCCACAGGGAGGCGAAGAACGCCCCGCCGGTCACCAGGATCCGGGTGGGGAACAGGCCGCGCCAGGCGCGCAGCGCCACGTAGAGGGCCAGGCCGGACAGCACGGCGAGGTAGCAGCGCAGCAGGACCGTCGAGGACGACCAGGAGGCGACCGGCGCCACCAGCAGGGAGACACCGCGTGAGCGCGGGGCGCTGAAGAAGGCGGCGGGGTGGTGGGAGGTGACCTGGCTGACGTAGACGACCTCGTCCCAGCCGAGGCCGAGCACGGGGCGCACGAGCAGCAGCTGGGCGACGGTGAAGACGGCCGCCACGACGGCGAGCGGGCCGGTGCCGGCGGCCCGGCGGCCCGGGCCGGTCGCGGACGTTCGGTCGTTCCGCCGCTTGCCGAGGAGCAGGGCAGCGGTGCCGTCGGCCATCGTCGATCCCCGTTCCCGCGTGGTCGTCCGTCGCGGATCCCGTGTCCGCCCGGGCGCACGCACCGGTCGGTAAAGATCCACATATAACGGTCAAACTATCCTCCGGACGACGGCATGCCGGGCAGGACACGGCCGGCCACCGGGCCCGGGACCCGAGTGCCACGGGAGCCGCTGCCCGGCGCACGGGCGGGTCCGGCCGGGGCCCTACGGTGCGGTGTCGAGGAGTTCGGCGAGGTCGGTGACGACGCGGTCGGCGCCGTGGGCGTAGAGCTCGTCGCGGCGGCCGGTGCGGTCCACGCCGACGACGAAGCCGAACCCGCCCGCGCGGCCCGCCTCCATGCCCGCCAGCGCGTCCTCGAACACGGCCGCCTCGGACGGCCGCACGCCGAGGTCCCGGGCGGCGGCGAGGAAGGTGTCGGGCGCGGGTTTGCCGGGCAGTCCGCGTGCGGCGGCGGTGCCCGCGTCGACCCGGACGTCGAAGAGGTCCTCGGCGTCGATCGAGCGCAGGACGTCCCGGCAGTTGGCGCTGGAGGAGACGATCGCGGTGCGCAGGCCGCGGGCACGGACGGCCCGGAGGTAGCGCAGGGTGCCGTCGTACGCCTCGACGCCGTCGGTGCGGATCCGCCGCAGCAGCTCGACGTTCTTGCGGTTGCCGAGGCCGTGCACGGTGGCGGCCCCGGGCGGGTCGTCGGCGTGCCCCTCGGGGAGGTCGATGCCGCGGGAGGCGAGGAAGGCGCGGACACCGTCCGCGCGCGGGCGGCCGTCGACATGGGCCGCGTAGTCCGTCGTGGTGAAGGGGCGGAACTCCGCGCCGTCCCGTTCGCGCAGGAAGGCGTCGAACATCTCCTTCCACGCGGCCTCGTGCACGACGGCCGTCCTGGTGACGACGCCGTCGAGGTCGAAGAGGCAGGCGCGGACGGTGCCGGGCAGACCTGTGTCCGTCATGAGGACACTGTGCCCCGGCGGGGCCCGCGGGACCCGGCCGCCGGCGCGCGGCGGGTGGCACACTCTGCGGTGTGGCGCTGACCTTCGACGACCTCCTCCGCCGGGCCCGGGCGCTCCCCCGGGACGGCCGGCGCGCGATCCTCGGCATCGCCGGCAGTCCGGGTGCGGGCAAGTCCACGCTGGCCGAGCGGCTGGTGCGCGAGCTGAACGGCGCCGGACGGCAGGAGTGGGCCGCCCACGTGCCCATGGACGGTTTCCACCTCGCCGACGCCGAACTGGTCCGGCTCGGCCGCCGGGACCGCAAGGGCGCCCCCGACACCTTCGACGCCGCCGGGTACGCGGCCCTGCTCGGGCGGCTGCGTGAGCAGCGGGACGACGAGACCGTGTACGCGCCCGCCTTCGAGCGGGTGCTGGAGCAGCCGGTCGCCGGCGCCCTCCCGGTGCCGCCGGCCGCCCGTCTGGTCGTGACGGAGGGCAACTACCTGCTGTGCGGCGAGGGCGCCTGGGCGCGGGTGCGGCCGCTGCTGGACGAGGTGTGGTTCTGCGCCCCGGACGAGGACGAGCGGGTCCGGCGCCTGGTCGCGCGGCACGTACGGTTCGGCAAGCCGTACGACGAGGCGGTGGCGTGGGTGCGGCGGTCCGACGAGCGCAACGCCGCACTGGTGGCGGCGACCCGTCCCTCGGCCGACCTCGTGGTTCCCGCGTCGGCGCTGCCGGAACCGGCGGCGGACGGCTGAGCCGGGGCGCGCGGTCCGGCCCTCTCCTGCGAGCAGGAAGCGTGGGAGGGGGCCGGACGGCGCGGCTCTCAGCGGTCCGCCAGGCCGAAGGCCTCGGCGCTCACGTGGGGCATGACGCTGCTCGCCACGCGGTAGCGGCCGTCGGGCACGTCGCCGGACCTGCCGACGTGGACGGCGAGGGGGCCCGCCCACTCGTATCCCTTGCGGGCGCCGTGCCGGGCCAGACTGTCCGTCAGGGCCTGTCCCACCCGGCCGCCGCGGCGGGTGAGTTCCTCGTGCACGGGGCCGGAGAGTTCCACCTCGTAGGCGTTGGGGACCATCACGCGTCCCTCCGCGCACACGACGGCGTTGCTGTCGCACTCATGTCGCAGGGCGTCGACGAGTTCGACCGGTCCGCGGCCGGACATCCGCGCCCACAGCGCCTCCCATCGGTTCTCCAGGGCCTTCTCCAACGCGCGCAGGGCGCTCATCGCGTCCTCCTGCCGACGTCAGCGGTCCTGGGGGGCGTCGTCGAAGTCGTCGGGGCGCACGTCGGCCTCCTCCAGCGCCTCGCGCATCGTGCGGCCGGTGGCTCCCCGGTCGTGGGCCGCGGTCTCCTCGTCGTGCCGGCCGATCGTCTCGTCGGTGTCGTGGGTCTTGGGCCGGTTCTCCTCGGGGACGGTCATGTCCGTCGCGCTCCTCGTGTCGTGGGTGGGTCCTGTGCTGTGACGGCGGGTTCCCAGGGGGCGCCGGGATATCCCCGCCGGGTCGGGTGAGAAGCGCTGGTCACCACGGTGCGTGAGCTATGTTGAACTTTCGTGGGAGACGAAGGAGGCGTACACGTGCCATCGCCGCAGCAGGCACGCGCGCAGGCATCCGCGATCACCTCGGGCAGGGCGGCGCAGGACACGGACGTGTCCCCGACGTCCCGGCTCCGTGCGCTCTTCGACCGGCCCCGGCTCTCCCCCGGGCAGCGGCGCATCGCCCAGTACCTGATCGAGCACATCAACGAGGCCGCGTTCCTGTCGATCACCGATCTCGCGGACCGGGTCGGGGTCAGCCAGCCCTCGGTCACCCGGTTCGCGTCCGCGGTCGGCTTCAGCGGTTACCCGGCGCTGCGGGAGAAGCTCCAGTCGATCACCCTCGGCACCCTCACCGGCGGCCCCGACGAGGAGAGCCGGGGCAACGAACTGCAGGCGGCGGTCGACGCGGAGATCGAGAACCTGGAGAACCTGCGGCGGGACTTCGCGGACGCCGACCGGGTCATCGAGATGGGCCGCAACCTCGCGGCGTCCGCGCCGCTGACCGTGCTCGGTCTGCGCATCTCGGTCTCCCTGGCCGAGTACTTCGCCTACGCCGCGCGCCGTATCCATCCCGACGTGCGGGTCGTGACCCGGGGCGGCAGCGTCGCCTACGACGCCCTGTTGCAGTCGCGGGAGGCGGGCGGCACCTGGGTGCTGGCGTTCTCCATGCCCCGGCACGCCCACGAGACGCTCACGGCGGTGCGGGTGGCGCGGGAGGCCGGGCTCAAGGTCGCCCTGATCACGGACCTGGCGCTCGGACCGCTGGCGGACGAGGCCGACGTCGTCTTCGCCACCGGCACCGGCTCCCGCCTGGTCTTCGACTCCTACGCGGCCCCGGGCGTGATGTGCGCGGCGCTGCTCCAGGCGATGACGGACGCGGACCCGGAGCGGTCGCAGGGCCGGCTGGAGGAGTACGAGCAGGTGGCGGACCAGCTCCAGTTCTTCCTGCGGGACTGAACCGGGCCCGGCCTGGCCCGGCGGGGCCCGCGGACGTCAACGGGACCGTACCCGTAGGCCGTTGCTCCGGTGACCGCACGGCCACCGCCGGACGTCCCGCGGTCGAAGCGCGCATGAATGTTTTCATACGTCTTGCAAACCAGATGGCATATATAAATACTGCTCACGGATCGCGCCCGACCGCTCCGGACGTGATCCGCACGCTTCGTACCACCCGCTCCGCCCGGAAAGCCGACGGTCCGCCCATGCGCCGCATCACCACCTCGCCGCGGACGCTCGCCGGCTCCGACCGGGCCCCAGTGCGAACACCCGAAGCCGCCGGGTCCTACCCGCTCCGGCGGCCACGGTGTTCGGCCGGGCGTCCCCTTGCCCGGCCACCGTGGCGGCTCCGGTCATCCCCTAGACCGGGGCCGCCCCATCCCGTCGTCCACCCCAGCGACGCCGCACCTCTGGAAGCGATGACCATGACCGTGACCTCCACGCGCCTCGGCCCGGACTGGCCCTGCCAGGTCAAGACCCCCGGCAGCTACGACTGGGAGCGCTCGGCCACCCGGTGGCTGCGCGAGCTCGTCCCCTCGCGCTACGCGAGCTACCCCGCGTTCGTCCGGCAGCCCGTCCTGCTCGCCCGGCACGCGCAGATACAGGTCGAGCACGAGATCCGGGTGGCTCGTACCGCCCTGCAGACCGCGCGGGCCGATCTGCCCCGGCTGGGCCTGCACGAGGGTGTCATCGAGCACACGATCAAGCTCTACGCGGCCGAGGTGATGCAGTTGCAGCACATCGCGCGCAGCGTGCGGGCGGTGACCCGGGCCCTGGTGGCCGCAGGCCGCTGACCGGCGCCCGGCCCGCGCCGGAGTGCCCGGCGCGGGGCTCCGGCGCCCTCCCTGCGGGGCCGCCCGCCCCCGTCCGGGCACAAGCCGCTCTTCGAAAAAGATTTCGTGTGCGATGCTCAAGTCGTGATGAGCGAGCCTGTTACTCCGCCGGAGCAGGGAGACGTTCCCGGGCTGGCCGAAATGGCCCGGGTCGTCGCCCGGCAGCGCGCCGAACTCGACCGGTTGCACGAACAGGCGGCGACCGCGGCCGTCGTCGAGCGTGCCAAGGGCGTGGTCATGGCGCTGACCGGCTGCTCCGCCGAAGCCGCGGGCGACACCCTGCTGCGGCGCTCGGTGACGGCCGGGCACAGCCTGCTGGAGGAGTGCCTGCTCACCCTCGGCGCATCGGAACGGTCCGCTCCGCGGAGCCCGGAGGAGACCCCGGCCGCACCCGAGGCACGACCGGCCGCCGGGACCCCCGGTGACGGCTCCGACGACGGCCTCGGGCGCCTCGCCCTGGCGCTCGCACACGCCCTCACCCCGCAGGACGTGGCGCGGTGCGTGCTCGACCACCTCTCCGCCGGCCAGGGCGCCGACTCGGTGGTGCTCTACGCCCGCCGGGCCGACGGCAGCCTGCACCTCATCGGCCACGCCGGCCTGGACTCCCGGGAGGCGGCGCCCTGGCGGCAGCTCCCCCCGTTCAACGGGCTCGCCCCGCTGGACGCCCTGCGCGCCGGCGAACCCCGCTGGCTGGAGGACTTCCCCCAGGACAGCAAGCGGTACCTGCTCATCGGGGAGCCCCCGGAACGCTGGCGCTCGCGGGCCTGGCTGCCGGTGCCCGGCGAGGAGGGTGCCGACGCCTGCGTCGGTGTCCTGCGCTCCGGCGAACAGCCGTTCTCCCCGAGCGACCGGGCCCACCTGCTGGAGGTCGCCCGGCTGTGCGCCGGCCCCCTGCGCACCTTCACCGCGGCGGCCCAGGGCACGGGCGCGGCACCGGCCGACCCCGTCGGATCCCTGTTCGAGGCACTGCCCGTCGCCGCGATGCTGCTCACCCCGCTGCGCACCTCCTCGGGAGAGACCGAGGACTTCCGGATCGAGGCCGCGACCGCGCAGGCGGGCGGCTTCCTCGGCGGCGACGGCGAACCGGCGGGGCAGCGGCTGCGCGCCTACCGGCCCGGGGTGGCGGACGAGCCGCTGTGGCAGTGCTGCCTGGCCACCCTGGCCACCGGCGAGCGGCACGAGGGCGAGCCGTTCGCGCACGAGGAGACGGTGGACGGCGCCACCGAGCTGTCCACGTACTCCGTACGGGTGACGCCCCTGGAGGACGCCCTGGTCGTCATCTGGGTCCGGCACGCCCCGTCCGACCGGCAGGAGCAGCGGCTCGCCGACCTGCAACGGCTGGGCAACCTCGGCTGGGCGAACTGGAACCTGCACAGCCTGGAGGCGTCCTGGTCGGCGCAGGCGTACGCCGTCGTCGACCGTGACCCCGCCCTCGAACCGGTCCCGCTCGCCGACCTGCCGCAACTGGCCCTGCCCGAGGACCGGCCCGCCCTGAGCAGCGCCGTGCGGGACATGATCGGGGAGGGCCGCCCCTTCGACGTCCTGTTCCGGATGCGCACCGCGCAGGGGGTACGGCACCTCAGACTGGTCGCCGAGGCCCTCGCCGACGCCCACGGCAGGCCGGTCGACGTGCACGGCTTCATACAGGACCTGACCGCGCGACGCCGGGCCGAACTGGCCCTGGTGGAGAGCGAACGGGAGATCCTCACCCAGCACGACGTGCTGCGCACCGAGCGGGCCCTCGTCGCCCGGCTGCAGCACGCCCTGCTGCCGCTGCCCGGGCACCCGGTGCACCCGGCCGGGCTGCGCGTCGAGGTCGCCTACCTCCCCGCCCAGGCCAACATCCACGTCGGCGGCGACTGGTTCAGCGCCATCGAGCTGCCCGACGGCGACGCCCTGTTCGTGGTGGGGGACGTCGCCGGGCACGGCGTCGACGCGGTCGCCACCATGGCCCAGCTGCGGTTCACCGCGAAGGGCATGGTCATCACCGGTTCGTCGCTGACCGGCGCGCTCGGGCGGCTCAACACGCTGCTGCTGCACTCCCGGGACACCCGGGCCACCGCGACCATGGTCCTGGCCCGCTACCGGCCCTCGGAACGCCGGCTCGTGTGGGCACAGGCCGGGCACACGCCGCCGCTGCTGCTGCGCGACGGCGGCGTCACCTATCTGCGCCGCCCGCCCGGCATGCTGCTCGGCGCTGCTCCCGCCCCGCACTTCGAGGAGGCCGAGTGCGTGCTGGAACCGGGCGACCGGCTCCTGCTGTACACGGACGGCCTGGTGGAGCGTCCCCCGGAGAACATCGACGTGGGCCTGGAGCGGCTCGCCGAGGCCGTGGCACGGCACCCGGACGAGGAGCCCGGCTCCCTGCACGGGCTGCTGGAGACGATGCTGGCGGACGACGACCGCCGCGACGACGTGTGTGTCCTCGACATCCGCGTCCCGAAGCAGGAGGAGTAGCCGCCGGTCCGGGCGCCGGTCCCGCGCCGCCACCGGGTCATCCGGGTCCGGCCGGTGTGCGGGACTCCAGTGCCTGGCGGGTGTCGTCGCCGTAGACCCCGCTCTCGTCGCCGCGGATGCCGTACCAGAGCTGGAAGCGGGCGACGGCCGCGGTCAGGGCGGTGTCGTAGCGGCCGTCGGTCCGGCCGTCGCGGTAGACGTCCGGGATGCGCAGCAGGCGCTGCTGCAGTTCGCTCACCTCCGGGCCCGCGTCGCCCTCGCGCAGCACGCCCGGCCCGGCCGGTGCGTCCGGCGCGGGCGGTGGCGGGGTGCTCGTCGCCGGGTCCGGGGCGGGGGCC
>NZ_JAAGMD010000655.1 GCF_010548465.1 Streptomyces sp. SID14436
CGGCACCCGCGCGGCACCACGTCGGCGACCCGCCCCTGACGGGCGGTCCGCCCCCACGCACCGGCCCCGGCTCCCGCGCCTCACGCGCGGGAGCCGGGGCCGTCTCCGTGCCGTCGCCGGGCGCGTCAGCCCTTCCAGGCCCGCGCCACCCGGCCGTCCCTGACCTCGAAGTTCAGCCGGCCCACGCGGTACTCCATGGTGATGATCGCGCCGGGCGGCAGGGCCCGCACGGTGGACCAGCCGCGCTCGCGCGCGCGGTGCTCGGCCCGGCCGGCGTCGAGACCGACATAGGTGTCCGGGCTGTCGTCGGGTTCCGCGGGAGGTGTCGGGAGGGATGCCATACGGTCACGCTATGCCCTGCCCGGTGAGCACGGAAGTCCGTCCCCGGAACGCCTGAGCGACACCCGTGGGGGGTCACACTTCTGTCACAGGATCATGACCGGCGTTTGCCCCGACGGCCGTCACACGGACGGGCGGTCCTGTCCCTCCTCCGCAGGTATGCGCCCGGAATTCCCGCGCGGCCCGCCGGGCCTTCCCGCGACGGTGCGCGGAATGCGCCGCGGAATGCGCAGGACGGCATTTCGCGGCGCCCGCCCGCGGCTGCACGAAAGGCGATTCCGGAAGCACCCCACAGGGAATGCACGCTTTTTTCACACCATCTTCAGACGTCCGGTGGCCGTGCGGCGCCGCCCCGGGACAGGGAGCGGGCGAGCCGGTCGCGCGCCGCCCGGATCGCCCCGGTCAGCTCGGCCGGTTCCAGCACCTCGAACTCGAAGCCCAGCATCAGCAGGTGCATCACCATCACCTCCGGGCTCGCCGCCCCGGTGCGCAGAATGCAGCGGTCCGGGCCGTCCGCCCGCAGCGTCCCCGTGCTCGGGGACACGCGCCGCGCGGCCTCCTCGAGCGGGACCAGCAGCCGGAGCACGGCGTGCGTGGCGTACGCGCGCGTGGACACGCCCTGCGAGACGTAGGCGGCCAGGTCCTCGGCGGGCGGGTCGCGGGGCACGAAGCGCGGCCCGTGCGGCGGTCTGGGGGCGATCCGGTCCACGCGGAAGGTGCGCCAGTCCGCGCGGTCGAGGTCCCAGGCGACCAGGTACCAGCGGTGCTCGGAGCACACCAGCCGGTGCGGTTCGACGGTGCGGCGGCTCTCGGCGCCGTCGTGGTCCCGGTAGGCGAACCGCAGGCGTTCGGCGTCCCGGCACACGTGGGCGAGCTCGGTCAGCACGGCCGGGTCGACGGCGTCCTCGCGCGGTCCGCGCAGCATCGGCACGGTGACCGCGTTCAGGGCGCCCACCCGGCGGCGCAGCCGGTGCGGCAGCACCTGCTCCAGCTTGGCCAGCGCCCGTACGGACGTCTCGCCGATGCCCTCGATGCCGTGTCCGGCGGCGGTGCGCAGCCCCACGGCCACGGCGACGGCCTCGTCGTCGTCCAGCAGCAGCGGCGGCAGTTCGGCGCCCGCGCCCAGCCGGTAGCCGCCGCCGGTGCCGGGTTCGGCGTCGACGGGGTAGCCGAGACCGCGCAGCCGGTCGACGTCCCGGCGCACGGTGCGGGCGCTGACCCCCAGCCGGCCCGCCAGGTCGGCGCCGGACCACTCGCGACGGGTCTGGAGCAGGGACAGCAGGCGCAGCAGACGTGCCGAGGTCTCCACCATGAGGCCAGTCTGCCGGTCCTCGCGGACGGGTACTGTCCTCGATCCGGCAGGGTGCGGGTACACCGGTCGCGCCACGTCTCGCAGCGGACCGGCGCTTTTCAGCCACCCCCTTCATTCGCTGATTTCCTGATTTGTCGACCGCCTCCCGCCGAGGCCCGCGACCTGCCCGGACCGCACAACAGCCCTGCTCCGTGGGGCGGTTGACGAGGAACGCGGGCTTCCGGTCCCGACGGCGCCGTGCGGGCCCGATGGTTCGATTCGGTTGCTCCCGGAGCGTGACTCCCGCCACCGATCGCCCGTTGTCTTCAGCATGAGCCGGGGACCCACCCGGACCACGGGCCGGGAGCCACCCGGTCCGGCCACGCACCGCATCCCGAGGGAGCCACCCGTGCCGCGCATGCTCGACGTCAGCGACGAGGTACGCGCCGAGATCGGCGACGAAGAAGCCGACCGTCTGCTCACCGGAGAGTCCGCCCAGGGCGGTTACGACTGCACGTCCTGCCGCACCCCCGGCGACCCGGAGCAGGAGCGCACCAGCACCGTCCTGTTCATCGGGGACGAGACCGCCGTCCTCGCCTTCGCCCACGCCACCTGCCTGCCCTCCCAGGTCGTGCAGGTCACCGAGGACCAGCTCCGCGGGGCGGTGCGGTCCATCTCCGGCGACGCCGCCGCGCAGCAGCAGCACCCGCAGCAGGTCGCCCCGGAGCAGGCCGTGCTCGGGGTGACCAGCGGGCTGGTGCTGATCTCCGGCGAACTGCACCCGGCCCTCGTCGTCGAGCCGACCGCGCCGGTCGCGCGGCCCGGCTCCCTCGGCCCGGGCGACGACTTCCTGCCGCTGCTCGCCGAGCAGGGCTTCCAGCAGGTCGCCGACCTGTCGGCGGCGCCGCACGTGCTGCACGGCTGGTCGGTGCTGCTGGCCGTGGGCCAGCTGCACGCGGTGCTCCAGCCGAACCCCAACGGCGGCCAGCCGGTGGCCTGGTGGCAGGCGCACCAGCCGCTCCAGGTCACCGAGGGCTGGCGCACGGCCGCCAACAAGCACCAGCAGGTCCTGATGTTCGCCGCCCCGGCGGGCACCATCGGCCGGCAGCCGCGCGAGGACCTGCTGCGCGACGCGCTGGACAAGGCGGCGGCGAACGGCCGGCTGGTCGCGGCGGCCCTGCCGCTCGCCGGCACCTGAGCGGCGCGCGGCAGGGGCGGGCGGCGAAAGCCGCCCGGTGCCCGCATCCCTTGCGGCACCAGGTCGTTTGGAGAGATGTGCACGCATACGACGCTCCCCGCCGCCCCGCCCTCCCCGCCCCCGCACGACCGGCGCAGGACATCCGGAGCGGCCCTTCGGCCACGCCGATCTACGACGCCCTCTACGCCGAGTACGTCAAGTCCTTCCGCTCGCTGCCGGGCGACCGCAGCGGCGAGGAGAAGCTGGGCTTCACCGCCTTCGGGAGCATCCCGCACGGTTCCGGCGCGTACGGCGCACCGGGCTCCGGACACCACCACGGCGGACCACAGGGCGGCGGCTCCTACAGCGCGTACAGCGCGGGCGCCGGCAGTGCCCGGCAGGGTGCGGGGCAGCAGCCGCAGTGGCAGCGCGTCGGCCCCGTCGGCCAGCACGCGGGCGGGATGCGGCACGTCCCGGCGGGGCTTCCCCCGGCCCCCCGCAGGGGCGCCTGACCGCAGCACGGCGAAGGGGCGGCCCCCGGGGGCCGCCCCTTCGTCATGTCCGCGCATCCGCGGGCGGGCGGATCACTTGTTGCGGCCGCGCTTCTCCCGCACGCGCACCGAGATGTGGATCGGCGTGCCCTCGAAGCCGAACTCCTCGCGCAGCCGGCGCTCGATGAAGCGCCGGTAGCCCGCCTCGATGAAGCCGGAGGCGAACAGCACGAACCGCGGGGGCCGGGTGCCGGCCTGCGTGCCGAACAGGATGCGCGGCTGCTTGCCGCCCCGCACCGGGTGCGGGTGGGCGGCGACCAGCTCGCCGAGGAAGGCGTTGAGCCGGCCCGTCGGCACCCGGGTCTCCCAGCCCGCCAGGGCCGTCTCGATCGCGGGCACCAGCTTCTCCATGTGGCGTCCGGTGCGCGCGGACACGTTCACCCGCGGCGCCCAGGCCACCTGGCCCAGCTCGGTCTCGATCTCCCGCTCCAGGTAGTAGCGGCGCTCCTCGTCGAGGGTGTCCCACTTGTTGAACGCCAGGACGAGCGCGCGGCCCGCCTCGACGGCCATGGTGACGATCCGCTGGTCCTGCACCGAGATGGAGTCGGCCGCGTCGATGAGCACGACGGCGACCTCCGCCTTCTCGACGGCGGCGGCGGTGCGCAGCGAGGCGTAGTAGTCGGCGCCCTGCTGGAGGTGGACCCGCTTGCGGATGCCCGCGGTGTCGACGAACTTCCAGGTCTTGCCGCCCAGTTCGATCAGCTCGTCGACGGGGTCGCGGGTGGTGCCGGCGATCTCGTTGACGACGACCCGCTCCTCGCCGGCGACCTTGTTCAGCAGCGAGGACTTGCCCACGTTCGGGCGGCCGATCAGGGCGACCCGGCGCGGACCGCCCACGGCGGTGCCGAAGGTCTGCGCGGGCGCCTCCGGCAGCGCCTCGAGGACCTGGTCCAGCATGTCGCCGGTGCCGCGGCCGTGCAGGGCGGACACCGGGTGGGGCTCGCCGAGGCCGAGGGACCACAGGTAGGAGGCGTCGGCCTCGCCGCTCGGGCCGTCCACCTTGTTGGCGCACAGCACGACCGGCTTGCCCGCCTTGCGCAGCAGCCGGACGACGGCCTCGTCGGTGTCGGTGGCGCCGACCTTGGCGTCCACCACGAACACCACGGCGTCCGCGGCCTCGATGGCGTACTCCGCCTGGGCGGCGACGGAGGCGTCGATGCCGAGGACGTCCTGCTCCCAGCCGCCGGTGTCGACGACCTTGAAGCGGCGGCCGGCCCACTCGGCCTCGTAGGTGACCCGGTCCCGGGTGACGCCGGGCTTGTCCTCGACGACGGCCTCGCGGCGGCCGATGATGCGGTTCACGAGGGTCGACTTGCCGACATTGGGGCGGCCGACGACGGCGAGCACGGGGAGCGGGCCGTGTCCGGCGGCCTCGATGGCGCCCTCCACGTCCTCGAGGTCGAAGCCCTCCTCCGCGGCGAGCTCCATGAACTCCGCGTACTCGGCGTCGCCGAGCGCCCCGTGGTCGTGCTCGGGCGCGCCCTCGTGGGCGTCCGAGCCGTCGGGCTGGATGTGGTCGTTCATGAAGTCCGTACCTCGTCGTTCATCGTGGTGGTCGGTGGCGCGCCCGGTCACGGGCACGCCACTACTCAGTGTCGCTCAGCGCCCGGTGAGGCGCCGCGCGTTCTCCAGGTGCGCGGTGAGCTGCTTCTGGATGCGTTCGGTGGCCGCGTCCAGCGCCTTGCGGGTGCGCCGTCCGCTGCTGTCGCCGGCCTCGAACGGGTCGCCGAAGACGACGTCGACGCGGGAGCGCAGCGGGGGCAGCGCCTTGACGAGCCGCCCGGCCCGGTCGGAGCTGCCCAGGACGGCCACGGGCACGATGGGTGCCCCGCCGCGCACGGCGAAGTAGGCCAGCCCGGCCCGGATCGCGGCGAAGTCGCCCTCGCCCCGGGTCCCCTCGGGGAATATGCCGAGGGCGCCGCCGTTCTCCAGCACGCTCAGGGCGCGCGAGATCGCGGTGCGGTCGGTGGTGTCCCGGTCCACCTTGAGCTGGCCGATCCCGGTCAGGAACGGGTCGAGCGGGCCGACGAAGGCTTCCTTCTTGATCAGGAAGTGCGTGGCCCGGGGTGCCACGCCCATGACCATCGGTCCGTCGAGGTTGTGGGAGTGGTTGACGGCGAAGATCAGCGGGCCGCTCGCGGGAACCCGCCAGGCGCCCAGCACCCGCGGTCTGAACAGCCCGTACATCAGGCCGACGCCGATGCGCCGCCCGATCTCGGCACCCCGCGCCGAAGGGACCTCGGTCACTTCCCCGCCCGCTTCTCCTCGACGAGGGTGACGACGCACTCGATGACCTGCTCGAGGGTCAGCTCGGTGGTGTCCACCTCGACCGCGTCGTCCGCCTTGGCCAGCGGGGAGGTCTTGCGGCTGGAGTCGGCCGCGTCCCGCTTGATCAGGGCCTCCCGGGTGGCCTTGACGTCGGCGCCCTTGAGCTCGCCGCTGCGGCGGGCGGCCCGCGCCTCCGGGGAGGCGGTGAGGAAGATCTTGAGGTCGGCGTCGGGCAGCACCGTGGTGCCGATGTCGCGTCCCTCGACGACTATGCCGGTCACCGCCGCGGCGGCGATCGCGCGCTGCAGCTCGGTGATCCGGGTGCGCACCTCGGGCACCGCGCTGACCGCGCTGACCTTGGCGGTGACGTCCTGCTCGCGGATCGGGCCGGCCACGTCGGTGCCGTCGACCGTGATGGCCGGGGCCTTCGGGTCGGTGCCGGAGACGATCTCGGGCTTGCCCGCGGCGGCGGCGATCGCGGCGGGGTCGTCGGTGTCGATGCCGTTGGTCACCATCCACCAGGTGATCGCCCGGTACTGGGCGCCGGTGTCCAGGTAGCTCAGGCCGAGCTGCGCCGCCACGGCCTTCGACGTGCTCGACTTGCCCGTGCCGGAGGGACCGTCGATGGCGACAATCACGGGGCGGGCGGCGCCGTTTTCCACGGAGGAACACCTTCCTGGTGCGCTGGAGAGGGGTGCGGGGGCGCGAGAGGGCCCCGCACAAGGTTACTGGCTCACCGGATGCCCTCCGACCGGCCCGTCGACAGCGCGACGGGTCACTGCCGGATCGCCCAGCCCCGCTCGCGCAGCGCCGCGGTGAGGACGGGCGCGGCCTTGGGCTCCACGAGGAGCTGCACCAGGCCCGTCTGCTGTCCGGTGGCGTGCTCGATGCGGACGTCCTCGATGTTGACGCCGGCCCGGCCCGCGTCGGCGAAGATGCTGGCCAGCTGGCCCGGCTGGTCGTCGATGAGGACCGCGACGACCTCGTAGACGCGCGCCGCGGTGCCGTGCTTGCCGGGCACCCGGACCTGGCCGGCGTTGCCGCGGCGCAGCACGTCCCGGATGCCCAGGACGCCGTCCTGCCGCTTGTCCTCGTCGGCGGACTCCAGGGCGCGCAGGGCGCGGACCGTCTCGTCCAGGTCGCCGGCGAGGTCCGAGAGCAGGTCCGCGACCGGCCCGGGGTTGGCGGAGAGGATGTCGATCCACATGCGGGGGTCGGACGCGGCGATGCGGGTGACGTCCCTGATGCCCTGCCCGCACAGCCGGACGGCGGACTCCTCGGCGTTCTCCAGGCGGGCGGCGACCAGGCTGGACACCAGGTGGGGCATGTGGGAGACGAGGGCCACGGCGCGGTCGTGCGCGTCGGCGTCCATGACGACCGGCAGGGCCCGGCAGTGCGAGACCAGCTCCAGGGCCAGGTTCAGCACCTCGGTGTCGGTGTCGCGGGTGGGGGTGAGCACCCACGGGCGGCCCTCGAAGAGGTCGGCGCTGGCGGCCAGCGGGCCGGACTTCTCGCGGCCCGACATGGGGTGGGTGCCGATGTAGGCCGACAGGTCCAGGCCGCGTGCCTCCAGCTCCCGGCGCGGGCCGCCCTTGACGCTGGCGACGTCGGCGTAGGCGCCGGCGACGCCCTCGCGGATGGCGTCGGCGAGCAGGTCGGCCACGTGGGCGGGCGGTGCGGCGACGATCGCCAGGTCGACCGGGCCGTCCGGGGGCTGGTCGGTGCCGGCGCCGAGGGCGGTCGCGGTGCGGGCCTGCTCCGGGTCGTGGTCGGACAGGTGCACGGTGACGCCGCGCCGGGTGAGGGCGAGGGCGGCGGAGGTGCCGATGAGCCCGGTACCGATGACGAGTGCGGTTCTCACTGGGCGATGTCCTTGCGCAGGGCGGCCGCGGCGCCGAGGTAGACGTGGGCGATGTCGGAGCGGGGCAGGTCGGACTCGATGTGGGCGAGGATGCGCACGACGCGCGGCATGGCGCCCTCGATGTCGAGTTCCTGGGCGCAGACGAGGGGCACGTCGACGATGCCCAGCTTGCGGGCGGCTGCCGCGGGGAAGTCGCTGTGCAGGTCGGGGGTGGCCGTGAACCAGACGCTGATGAGGTCGTCCGTGGTCAGACCGTTGCGCTCCAGGAGGGCGGTCAGCAGCGCGCCGACCTGCTCCTCCATGTGTCCGGCTTCGTCCCGTTCCAGCTGGACGGCGCCCCGGACCGCTCGTACCGCCACGACGGTGCTCCTTGCTGACGTGCGTATCGGCTGTTCGGTCGTCCAGCCTAGTCAGGGCGCGCGGCTCAGGTGTCCGCCGCCCGCCCGCTGAGACGGACGCGCGGGCGTGGTGTGTTCGTGTTCGTCCGGATTTGCTTCACCTTCGGTTTCTTCGGTGGAAAGATGCACAGGGCGTCGGCCGCTTCCGGCGTACGCGCGTCCCGGCGCCTCTCGCCGGGTCCGCCCCACCCCCCACATCGCACGGAGTGCCGACATGACCCATGACGCGACGCGACGCACGGTTCTGGTCACGGCCGGAGCGGCCGGAGCGGCGGCGCTGGCCGCCGCCTGCGGCGGGGGCGGGGGCGACGGCGGGGACACCGGTTCCGCCACCGTCACCAGCACGTCCGGACCGGACGCTCCCGGCGGCCGGGAACTGGTGCCGGCCGGGGACGTCCCGGTGGGCGGGGGCACCGTCCTGAAGGACGAGAAGATCGTCGTGACCCAGCCGACGGCGGGCGAGTTCAAGGCGTTCTCGGCCGTCTGCACCCACCAGCACTGCCTGGTGTCGACGGTGGCGGACGGCACCATCGACTGCCCGTGCCACGGCAGCCGGTTCCGGATCACCGACGGTTCCGTGGAGCGGGGACCGGCCACCCAGCCTCTCCCGGAGGAGCGGATCACCGTGGACGGAAATTCGATCCGCACGGCGTGAGCGGTCGGCGTACGCTCCCGGGATGCTTCCCGAGACCCTGGTCCGTGACCACACGATCTACGCCTGCGTCATGGGGTCGCGTGCCTTCGGTCTGGCGACGGAGGACAGCGACACAGACCGCCGGGGCGTGTTCCTCGCCCCCACCGCCCTGTTCTGGCGCTTCGAGAAGCCGCCGACGCACGTCGAGGGCCCGGCCGAGGAGCAGTTCGCCTGGGAACTGGAGCGCTTCCTCGGCCTGGCCCTGCGCGCCAACCCCGGCATCCTGGAGTGCCTGCACTCCCCGCTGGTGGAGTACGCCGACGCCACCGGGCACGAACTGCTGGCGCTGCGCGGGGCGTTCCTGTCCCGCCGGGTCCACGGCACGTACACGGGGTACGCCCGCGCGCAGCGCCGCCGGCTGGAGGCCGGCGTGCGCACGCACGGCGCCCCGCGCTGGAAGCACGCGATGCATCTGCTGCGCCTGCTGACCGCCGCCCGCGACCTGCTGCGCACCGGCACGCTCACCCTCGACGTGGGCGAACAGCGCGAGGCCCTGCTCGCGGTGAAGCGGGGCGAGGTGCCGTGGTCCGAGGTGGAGGCCCGGATGACCCGCCTGGAGCGCGAGGCGGAGGAGGCCGTCCACCACAGCCCCCTCCCGGCGGAACCGGACCGCCGCCGGGTGGAGGACTTCCTGGTCCGCGTCCGCCGCGCCTCGGCCCTCGGGCCGGACGTCCCTAGAGCTCGACCTCCTGCATGAGCATCCCGACCTCGGTGTTGGACAGCCGCCGCAGCCAGCCCGACTTCTGGTCGCCCAGGGTGATCGGTCCGAAGCCGGTGCGCACCAGCTTGTCGACCGGGAACCCGGCCTCCGCGAGCATGCGCCGCACGATGTGCTTGCGGCCCTCGTGCAGGGTCACCTCGACCAGGTAGTTCTTCCCGGTCTGCTCGACCACCCGGAAGTGGTCGGCGCGCGCGTAGCCGTCCTCCAGCTGGATGCCGTCCTTGAGCTGCTTGCCCAGGTCGCGCGGGATCGGCCCGACGATGTGCGCCAGGTAGGTCTTCTTCACCCCGTACCGGGGGTGGGTCAGCCGGTGCGCCAGCTCGCCGTGGTTGGTCAGCAGGATGACGCCCTCGGTCTCGGTGTCCAGCCGGCCCACGTGGAAGAGGCGGGTCTCACGGTTGGTGACGTAGTCCCCCAGGCACTGCCGGCCCTCCGGGTCCTCCATCGTGGACACCACACCGGCGGGCTTGTTCAGCGCGAAGAACTGGTACGACTGCGTGGCCACGGTCAGGCCGTCGACCTTGACCTCGTCCTTCTCCGGGTCGACGCGGCGGCCCTGCTCCAGCACGATCTCGCCGTTGACCTCGACCCGGGCCTGGTCGATCAGCTCCTCACAGGCGCGCCGGGAGCCGTAGCCCGCGCGCGCCAGCACCTTCTGCAGGCGCTCGCCCTCCTGCTCCGCGCCGGGGAACGTCTTGGGCAGCTTCACCTGCTTCTTCCCGGCGTAGCGCTCGCGGTTGCGCTCCTCGATCCGCGTCTCGTACTCGCGCGAGCGGGCCGGAGCCGGACGGCCACGGCCCTTCTGCGGCTTCGCGCCGCCGCCCCGCCCGGCCTTCGGTCCGTCCTTGGTGGCGCCGGGTCCCACGTCGTAGCGGCGCTCCTCGGGGCGGGGCTTGCGGGGGCGGCCCTGCCCCTGCTTCTGGTCCCTGTTGTTGCCGGCACCACGGTGGTTACCGCGTCCGCCGCTGTGTCCGCTGCCGCTGCTTCGCATCAAATGTCCGTCGTCGTCGTGTTCGTCTGGGGACCGTCGTCCGGGTCCGGGGCATCCGGATCGAACGACGGCACGCCTTCCTGGGTCTCGGCCTCGATCGCCTCCGCCTCCGGCAGGAACGGCGCGAGCTCCGGGAGCTCGTCCAGACCGCGCAGGCCCATTCGCTCCAGGAAGTAGTTCGTCGTCGTGTACAGGATCGCACCTGTTTCGGGTTCCGTGCCCGCCTCCTCGATCAGACCCCGCTGCAGGAGGGTGCGCATCACACCGTCGCAGTTGACTCCGCGGACGGCGGACACCCGGCTCCGGCTGACCGGCTGGCGGTAGGCGACGACCGCGAGGGTCTCCAGCGCGGCCTGGGTGAGGCGGGCCTGCTGGCCGTCCAGGACGAAGCCCTCGACGGCCGCCGCGTACTCCGGGCGGCTGTAGAAGCGCCAGCCGCCCGCGACCAGCCGCAGCTCGAACCCGCGGCCCTGGGCGGTGTACTCGTCGGCCAGTTCGGCGAGCGCGTCCGCGATCCGGCGCGCGGGACGCTGCAGTATCTTCGCCAGGTGCTCCACGGTCGCGGGCTCGTCGACGACCATCAGGACGGCTTCGAGGGCGGGCTTGAGGTCCAGGTCCGCGACGGAGGGCACTCCGGCCGCGCCGCCGTGCCCGGCGGTGGTGTCGTCGTCGCTCATGCCCTGCTCTCCTCCTTCTGGCCCTCCGTGGCCTGCTCGGGCGGCCGGTCGAACTCGTCGGTGACGGCCGGGTCGGCGTCACCGTCGCCCCCGGTCCAGCGCACCGTCAGCTCGCCCAGCGCGCTCTCCTGGTCCAGGGCGACGGCCTTCTCCCGGTACAGCTCCAGCAGGGCCAGGAACCGGGCCACCACGGTGAGGGTGTCGTCGGTGTCCTCGACGAGCGCGCGGAAGCTGGCCTCCCCGAGCTCCCTCAGCCGCGCCACCACGATCCCGGCCTGCTCCTGCACGCTGACCAGCGGCGCGTGGATGTGGTCGACGTACACCTGGGGCTTCGGCCTGGGCTGCATCGCCTTCACCGCCAGCTTCGCGAAGCCCTCCGCCCCGATGCTGATGACCACGTCCGGCAGCAGCTCGGCGTGGTGCGGTTCCAGGCCGACGGTGCGGGGGTGGCGCCGGGCCTCGGCGTCGAGGCGGTCGCTGAAGATCTCCGCGATGCGCTTGTACGCGCGGTACTGCAGCAGCCGGGCGAACAGCAGGTCCCGCGCCTCCAGCAGGGCGAGGTCGGCCTCGTCCTCCAC
This sequence comes from Streptomyces sp. SID14436, assembly GCF_010548465.1. Taxonomy (GTDB): domain Bacteria; phylum Actinomycetota; class Actinomycetes; order Streptomycetales; family Streptomycetaceae; genus Streptomyces. Next base: position 11,547 of record NZ_JAAGMD010000655.1, read on the forward strand.
CTCGGCGGCGGGCAGCAGCCGGGCGGCCTTGAGGTCCAGCAGGGTGGCCGCCACGACGAGGAACTCCGTCGTCTCGTCCAGGTCCCAGTCCGGCCCCAGCGCCCGGATGTACGCCATGAACTCGTCGGTCACCCGGGACAGCGCGACCTCGGTGACGTCCAGCTTGTGCTTGGCGATCAGCTGCAGCAGCAGGTCGAACGGCCCCTCGAAGTTGGCCAGCCGTACGGTGAACCGCCCGTCGTCGGCCTCCTCCCCGGCCTCCTCCCCCGCCTCGGCACCGGCACCGCCGGCGTCGCCGTCCGGCGCCGACACCGCCGGTACGCGGCCGTCGGGCCCGTTCTCCGGCCCCGCACCGCCGTACGGCGCGCCGGGCTCCGCAG
>NZ_JAAGMD010000675.1 GCF_010548465.1 Streptomyces sp. SID14436
GGACTGCGGGACTGCGGGACTGCGGGACTGCGGGACCGTGCAGGCACCGGTGTGCGCCCCGAGGGCGGGCGGATGCGGGCGGATCGGGCGGATGACGTGGCGGGACGGAAGGACGGCGTGACCCCATGACCGTGTGGGACGACCTCGTCGGGCAGCAGCGGGTGAGCGAGCAGCTCGACGCCGCCGCCCGGGACGCCGACGCGCTCGTCACCGCCGCCGCGGCCGACGCACCTCCGCCCGACGCGTCGAAGATGACGCACGCCTGGCTGTTCACCGGCCCGCCCGGCGCGGGCCGCAACCAGGCGGCCCGGGCCTTCGCCGCCGCCCTGCAGTGCGTCAGCCCCGACCGCGCGCTCGGCGGCTCCCCGGGCTGCGGCTTCTGCGACGGCTGCCACACCGCCCTCATCGGCACCCACGCCGACGTGAGCACGGTCGCCGCCGTCGGCGCGGAGATCCTGGTGAAGGACATGCGCGACACCGTCCGGAAGTCCTTCACCGCCCCGGCGAACGGCCGCTGGCAGATCATCCTCGTCGAGGACGCCGAGCGGCTGAACGAGAAGTCCGCCAACGCGGTGCTGAAGGCGGTCGAGGAACCCGCCCCCCGCACCGTCTGGCTGCTGTGCGCCCCCTCGGTCGAGGACGTCCTGCCGACGATCCGCTCCCGCTGCCGCCACCTCAACCTGACGACCCCGTCCGTGGACGCCGTCGCCGACATGCTCGTCCGCCGCGAGGGCGTCGAACCGGAGGTCGCCGCCGCGGCGGCCCGCGCCACCCAGGGCCACGTCGACCGGGCCCGCCGCCTGGCCACCGACCCGGCGGCCCGCGCCCGCCGCGCCGCCGTACTGAAGCTGCCGCTGCGCGTGGAGGACGTCGGCGGCGCGCTCAAGGCCGCCCAGGAACTCGTCGACGCCGCTGCGGAGGACGCCAAGCAGCTCGCCGAGGAGACGGACACCAAGGAGACGGACGAGCTGAAGGCGGCGCTCGGCGCGGCCCAGGGCGGCCGGCTCCCGCGCGGCACGGCCGGCGTGGTCAAGGAACTGGAGGACATGCAGAAGCGCCGCAGGACGCGGACGCAGCGCGACAGCCTCGACCTGGCCCTCGCCGACCTGACCAGCTTCTACCGCGACGTCCTCGCCCTGCAGCTCGGCTCGCGCGTCGCCATCGCCAACGCCGACAGCGAGGACGCGCTGCACCGCCTGGCACGCTCCAGCACACCCGAGTCCACACTCCGCCGCATCGAGGCGATCACCGCCTGCGGAGAGGCCCTGGACCGCAACGTGGCCCCGCTCCTGGCGGTGGAGGCGATGACCATGGCCCTCAGAGCCGGCTGACGCACAGCCGCTCCCCCCGCCCGCCGCAGCCCGCCGTCCGTGGCTCCGCCGCCGGAGCGGCCGGCCGGTAACTCGTACGAGGCACGACGCGCACACGCGGCACTCAACCGGTCGCGCACGGTTACGCTCGCGACATGGACCCACGGCGCACCCCCCGCACGACCGGCAGGCCCCGCAGCTCCGACGGCCCCCGCAGCACCCGCAGGACCGGAAGGGCCGGCAGGGCCGGAAGGACCGGCAGAACCCGCACCGGAGCGGTCCTGCTCGCCGCCGTCGCGCTGCTGATGGCCGGCTGCTCGTCCGGGAGCACGACGAGCGCCGGGAGTACCGCCGCGGAGGAAGTGGCGAAGCTGGCCCCCCTGCCGCGCACCATCCCCGCCACGCTCACCTCGTACTACGCGCAGAAGCCGGCCTGGCGCGACTGCGGTGTCCCCGCCTTCCAGTGCGCCACCCTCAAGGCCCCCCTCGACTACGCCGAACCGACGGCCGGTGACGTGCGTCTCGCTGTCGCCCGCAAGAAGGCCACCGGGCCGGGCAAGCGGCTCGGCTCCCTGCTGGTGAACCCCGGTGGCCCGGGCGGCTCGGCGATCGGCTACCTCCAGGCGTACGCGGGCATCGGCTACCCGGCCGAGGTCCGCGCCCGCTACGACATGGTCGCCGTCGACCCCCGCGGCGTCGCCCGCAGCGAACCCGTCGAATGCCTGGACGGGCCCGGCATGGACGCGTACACGCAGACGGACCTGACCCCCGACGACGAGAAGGAGACCCGGGCACTCGTCACGGCGTACAAGAAGTTCGCCGAGGGCTGCGGGGCGGACGCGCCGAAGCTGCTGCGTCACGTGTCCACGCTGGAAGCGGCCCGGGACATGGACATCGTCCGGGCCGCGCTGGGCGACCAGAAGCTCAACTACGTCGGCGCCTCGTACGGGACGTTCCTCGGCGCCGCCTACGCCGGGCTCTACCCGCACCGGACGGGCCGGCTGGTCCTGGACGGCGCGATGGACCCCTCCCTGCCGGCGCGGCAGCTGAACATGGAGCAGACGGCCGGCTTCGACACGGCCTTCACCGCCTTCGCCGAGGACTGCGTACGGCAGAGCGACTGCCCCCTCGGCGACAAGGGCACCAGCCCCCAGCAGGTCGGCAAGAACCTCAAGGCGTTCTTCGACCGGCTGGACGCGACTCCTCTGCCCACCGGCGACGCCGACGGCCGCAAGCTCACCGAGTCGCTGGCCACCACCGGGGTGATCGCCGCCATGTACGACGAGGGTGCCTGGCAGCAACTGCGCGAGTCACTGACCTCGGCCATGAAGGAGAACGACGGCGCCGGACTCCTCTTCCTGTCCGACAGCTACTACGAGCGCGACGCCGACGGCCGCTACTCCAACCTGATGTTCGCCAACGCGGCCGTCAACTGCCTCGACCTGCCGCCCGCCTTCGAGACCCCCGAGCAGGTGCGCGAGGCCCTGCCCGACTTCGAGAAGGCGTCCCCTGTCTTCGGCGAGGGCCTCGCCTGGGCCGCCCTGAACTGCGCGCACTGGCCCGTGGCGCCCACCGGACAGCCCCAGCGCATCGAGGCCCAGGGCGCCGCCCCGATCGTCGTCGTCGGCACCACCCGCGACCCTGCCACCCCGTACCGCTGGTCCGAGGCCCTGGCCGCCCAGCTCGACACCGCCCGCCTCCTCACCTACGACGGCGACGGCCACACCGCCTACGGCCGGGGCAGCGCCTGCATCGACGCCGCGATCAACGCCCACCTCGTCGAGGGCACCCCGCCGGCCGACGGCAAGCGCTGCCGGTAGCCCTCCCCGACCCCCTGGGGACGGGCCTGACCCCCGTCCCCAGGGCGTGTGCGAAGCACCCCTCGGAACTGTGTAGACTTACCGTCGTTGTCGATCGCACCATGGTGCCGACAGCACGCCGCCTTAGCTCAGATGGCCAGAGCAACGCACTCGTAATGCGTAGGTCTCGGGTTCGAATCCCGAAGGCGGCTCGGTCAAACCCCAGGTCACCTACTCCGTGACCTGGGGTTCTTGCTTCTACCGGATGCGGCGACGGCGCCGGGCGCGCTCCGCGCGGGTGTCCGGGGTCTCAGTTTTGGTCTCAGTGGCGGTCCTCGGACGGGGCATGAACGTGTCCCCCATGCGACGCATCGCGTCCTTGGACAGGTGGGATCTCCCCTTCACGTACCGCCGGGTCTGACTGATCTGGGTGTGCCGCAGGATCTCCATGATCGTGGGCATGTCCACCCCGAGTTCGTTCAGGATCGTCCCGGCAGTGTGGCGGCTCCCGTCGTACAGGCGACGGTCATCGATTCCCGCTTCCTCAAGCAGCTCCTTGAACTCCTCCCAGTCCTGTCGGGGGTCCAATGGCCGGCCGTCGGGCCGCGTGAAGACAAGATTGTGATCCTGCCACAGCTCCCCAGCCGCAGTGCGCATCTCGTCCTGCTGCGCCATGTGCTCCCGCAGGTAGGGGATGAACGGCGGCGGAATCGGCACGGCGTTCCGACTCTTCTTGGTTTTCGGGCGAGTGAAGACCAGGCCACCGCCCTGCCGTTCGGGGCAAGCGCGAGCGTGCCCGGTGCACCCCTTGGGACACGGCTTGGGGCACCCGCGCTTGTAACCCTTGTGCGCCCTGCATTCCGGCGGGCACGGCTCGAATCGGTGGAACTTACCGCCACACGCGTGCGGGTCCTCACAGCCGTGCCGCCACGTGAGTCGCTGAAGCTGCCATTCGGGGTGGAACAGCTCGTTCTCCAGGTCCACATACGGCCACCGCAAGCCGAGTGTTTCGCCCTGCCGGAATCCCATACCGACCCCGATACACCACCGCATGAAAGTGGGCCGCTTGGCGGCGGCCTCCAGAAATGCCTTCGCTTCCTCGGTGGTGAACGGGTTCGCCTCGGTCTCGTCCACCGTCGGCGGGTCCACGAGGGTGGCGACGTTCTCGACGATGAGCCGCCGGCGGTGGGCAATCTTTAGGGCACGGGAAAGGATGCGGTGCACCTTGAGCACGTGAGATGGGGCGTGCCCCTCGTCCAGCATCGCCCGGTACATCCGCTCCAGGTGCTCCGGGGCCAACTTGTCGAGCCGGTGCTTGCCGACCCCGGGGATGATGTCGTTGCGCGTCTTGGACCAGTAGTCGTCAAGGGAACGCGGCTTCAGCTTCAGCGACGCGATGTCGGTGAGGTACGTGGTCATCCACTGTTCTACGGTCGGCTTACGGCCTGCCTTGGGTGCGCGTCCTCGCTCCCGGAGCGCTTCCAGTTCGCGGACCTTTCGGCGCACCTCCGCCTCGGTGCGTGCTCTTCGGTGGCGCCGGTCCGGGCTGCCGTCGTCCTTGACGCCCATCGTCACGCGACCGTGCCACCAGCCGTCATTGCCCAGATAGATGGACGATTCCATGTTCGCCTTGCGAGGGCTCATGCATTCCTCCGTACGGGAGGCGGCCCCGGACGTCGGTCCGGGGCTGCCTCAGGGTGAAGGGTGGCTCAGTTGGGCAGCGGGGCGAGGTCGGCCACGTAGCTTTCGAGGTCCGTCCGCCGGATGCGGCGGCAGCGGCCCAACTTGATGTACTTCAGGGCTCCGTCGGCCATCAGCTCGTAAAGGGTCGAGCGGCCGATGGCGAGTGCTTCGGCGGCCTCTTCCGGCGTGTAGAGCAGCCGGTCCACAGGTGCGGCGATGACTGTGCTCATCCGGGATGTCTCCTCGGCGGGGTTATCTGGCGTCGGCCCTGCTCTCAGGAGTCCGCTACATCCGCTACAGCGCTACATCGCAGGTCAGCGGGTGTCTTTTTGTAGCGGACGGGTGGCGTGTAGCGGCTACGCACGCGCTACGAGGTAGCGGGCGTAGCCGCTACACGCTTCGGTGCCGCTACAACTCCAGAGGGTCTGAGCTGGGCTGTAGCGGCGTAGCGGATGTAGCGGGGTCCTGGGGAGGCGGGCAGTAGCGGGCCCACGCGTCGGTGAGGTCGGCGGCGTGGAATCCCTTCAGGACCCCGCCGGCGGTGCGGATGTTGCGGGAGCGGATCGGCTCGTTGTCGGCCGTCATGTACTCCCCGAGCATCCGGGACAGCCGGCGGTTGTCGAGCGGCTTGCCGTTGAGGTCGGCCCAGGGGGCGTCGTCCAGGGCGTTGAGCCGGTCGATGATGGCGATGGTGGGCAGCCGGTCGATGCCGATGAGCACGTGATCGCGCAGGTCCGTGAGCAGCCGGATGCCGAGACTGTGCTTGTCGGTGTACTGCGCGGCCTTGACCAGGGTCACGCACGCCTCCCGAGCCCGGCCGGGCCAGGCGCCCCCAACCGCGTCGGCGACGGCGAGCAGCGGTTCCCACACGTCCGCTGGCCGGTCGGTGACCCCGTCCGGCATCTCCGGCCACGCCCCGGTAACCCGCGCGCGAGCGCCCTCAGCCCACTGCGCGAGTCGGTCGCGGAGCTTGCGCCCCTCGGCTTCGTGGATACGGGCCCGGAACGGTTCGACCTTCTCGTTCCTGGCCCGGCGGCGCATGCGGATGACCACGGATCGGGTCAGGATCGTGTCCGGCAGCGAGCCGAGACCGGCGACCGCGACCGCGCAGTACGAGGGGAACGCTTGAACCGACTGGTTCCCCCCGTCGCCGATGCAACGATAGGTCACGCCGGAACGGCGATGACCGGCGTTGAGGAATCCGCGCAGTTCCTCGTTGTCCCCAGCTTTGGGACCGAAGACGGTGTCGATCTCGTCGAACAGGATCGTCGGCCGGCCGTCGGCCCCGGATACTGCACGGAACAGTGCGGCGGCGGACGCGTTGACGGCCACCATGGGGTGCGGCACGAGGGTTTCCACGATCTCCAGCGCACGGGACTTCCCGGACCCCGGCTCGGGGGACAGGAAAGCGAGCCGGGGGGTGGAGTCGAAGCAGTCGAGCAGGTGGGCGTGTGCGTCCCACAGGGCGACGGCGACGAACGCGGCCTCGGTGGGGAAGACGTTGAAGCGTCGGTGGAAGGCTTCCACCTCGTCCAGTAGCGCGGCTCCGTCGATCGGCGTGCGGTTCATGCGGCGTTCCTCCAGTCCTGTGTGGCGGGGGTTCCGGTGCAGCCGGAGTGATGGGCGGCGTACTCGGTGGCCAGCTCAGCCACCGCCTCAGCCCCGCGCGCCCGGTCGGTGTGGCCGCAGGGGCAGGCGTAGGCGGCGGTGGGGGTGCCGCTGTGCCGGGTGGACCAGCGGGCTCCGTCCTTGTGGTGCCGGTAGACGGGCGGTGCGTAGACGCGGATGCCGGGCCGCTGCGGGGTTGGGTCGGCACTCGGGGGCGCTCCGTCGGCGGGGGACCGGTTCGAGCGAAGGACAGTGACGACGCCCTTGCGGGCGGCGCCTTTCGGTTCGCCCACGACCGGCCCGGTGCTGCTCGGTTCGGCGGCATGCGGGCCGGTGGCCGGGTGGGGTTGGCCTTCCAAGCGGGGGCGGGGTTCGGTGGTCATGCCGCCTCCCTCGGTCGGGCGGTGCGTGCGCTGCTGTCCAGGGCGCTGCGGATGGTGGTGCGGCACTCGGCTGCGGTGAGTCCCGCCGCCTCGCCTGCCGCTTGGAAGGCGTCCTCTGCCACCTGCCGGGGGAGGTCGCCCCATGCCACGAAACGGCCCACCTTGAAGGCGCTGCGGTTCAGCGTGCTGTTGCGCAGCCCTTCCGGTGCGGCGGCCACGGCGGCGCATTCGGCGTCCAGCGCGGCCACGGCCACCCGGCTCCCGCTCACCGCAGGCAGCCGCAAGGGTCCCGCAGAACGCACGGGAGTCGGGTGGAGGATGCCGAGCAGCCATCCGGCAAGTGGAGCGGCCACAGCGTCGTTCAAGGCTTTGTACCGTCCGGCGGGGACGATGCTGCCCGCTGCGACGACGTAGCCGCCCGATGCGCGGGTGTCGACCGATGCGGCGATGGTCCCGGCGGTGTTGGGCAGCCGCACGCCGGGCGATGCGGTGAAGTACAGGTGCGTCCCGCTGCTCGCGGTCCGCACCCGGTAGGTGTCGGGGACGGTGTGCCCGGCGCGCTCGCAGAGCGCTCCAAAGGTCGTCGCGCCGTCAGGTGCGTCCGAATTGCCCTTGTGTCCTGGGGTGTCCAAGTCGATGACAACCAACCGGGACGGGCCGGTGGCGATGCCGACGTTGAACGGCGCCCGCGACCACGCGGCCCGGATACGGCCGGGGTCGGTGGTGGCGCGCTGCTCCCACTTGCGGTGCCCGCCGGCGCACGGCCCGGTGCGGGTGCAGGTCTTCTCCCCATGCAGGGCGGGCCGCTTGGTGCCCGGACGGAGCGGGAAGACGTGCCAGCCTCGCTCAGCGGCCGACAGGGCGGCGCGCATCAGGTTCTCGCTCACGCGGCCACCCCCAACGCGGTAGCGAGGGCGGTGAGGTAGGCGTGGCCGATCGACTCGGTGTAGGCCGGGGGCAGGGCCTCGCGGAGCCGGAAGTGGTCGGTGGACCAGTCGATGCCCTTGGCTGCGCGGATTTCCTCGGTGGTGGCTTTGCCGCCGCCCTTGCCGTACGCGGCCACGTAGGGGCCCTCGTGGTACTCGCCGTGGCGCCAGCCACGCACCCGGCCCCGATGCCGAGGGTGGGCCGGTTGAGGCGTCGTCCAGCCGCCCAACTCGAAGTAGCGGTGCATCAGCACCCCGAGCCCGAACATCTCCCCGCACAGGCGCAGGTCTTTGCGCACGTCGGAGCCAGCGACGTTCTCGATCACGTACGGTCGCCCGGTGGTCTCCAGCGCGGCACGGGTCGGTGTGATGAGCCGGGGGTAGGTGCGGCCGATTGCGGTGTTGCGGCGTGCATTGGTGCCCTTGGTCGGGGCGCCCTCGCCCTGACAGGGCGGGGAGGTGTGGATGAAGTCGAATTCGTGGCCGTGTGCGCGGATGAACTCGACGGCGTCGCCCTGGTGGAAGACGTCGCCGCAGTAGTCCGGCTGTGCCTGGATGTCGACGCCGGTCACGTGCCATCCGAGACGCTGGTAGCCCTTGGTTGCACCGCCGATGCAGCAGTAGGCGTCCAGCACCCGTAAGGGCCGGAACGTGCCCGACACTCGCCGGATAGTGGTGGGTTCAGTCATGCTGAATCTCTCCAGTTCCTTCGTTGGGTTCTGGTTGGCAAGGGCGGCCCCTCGTTCATTGGCGTGAGGTGGGGGCCGCCCTTGGCGTAGCTAGGCGTTGGTGCCGGTGTTCGGCGTCGGCGGGTCGGGGTGGAACGCCTTGGTGTAAAGGCGGACGCGGTAGCCGTCGTGGGCCGGGCGGCGTTCGATGGGGTCGCAGTCGAACGCGGCCGTGAGTGCCTGAGTGATCTCCGGTTCGTCGGCCGGGTCGCAGATGATGCGGATGTCGAACACGGACTTCTCCTTCTGGCCGGTCAGCCGTGGAAGTGGTTGCGCTTGAACGTGGCCTTGCGGATGTTCACCGTGGTCCCGCCCTTGTGGCTGCTCGTGCTGAGGACCTGGACGGCGATCCAGCCGCCGAAGACGACGGCGGCCAGGATGATGAGCTGACCGATGAACGCGGTCAGGGCGGCAATGAACGAGGTGAGCAGCAGCAGCCCGCCGCACACCGCGAGGAAGCCGACGCCCCCGAGGGCGACGTTCACCGCCGCGCGGGAGACGGGCGGCGGTGCCGTGACGGGGGCGGGCTGCGGGTGCTCGATGGCGTAGCCGATGACCACCCGGCCGTCCGGCAGGACGATGCTCGCGACCGCCGGCACGGTGCCCGGCTGCACCGGAACGACCGGCGCCGGGTGGACGGCGCCGGGTGTGATCGGGGTCGGGGAGTGGACCGGTAAGGCTCGTTCGGCGGGCGCGTGGCGGGCAGATTCGGGGTGCATGCGGAATCCCTTCCGAGTGTTGGTCAGGGAGGCGGAGACACCCCCTTTCGGGGGTGCCGAAGAGGGGTGTTCGGGTGTGTGACCTGGGGTGCCTCCCTGACTCCCTGAACGATCAAAGATGCTGGTCAGGGCCAGGGAGGTGGGTCAGGGAGGCGGGTAGGGAGTTCTCCCTGCCTCCCTGCCCCGTCGCGGGTCGGCTCCCTGTCGTCATTCGGCGGAAGCGGAACCGTCGGTGTCGCGGTTGGTGAGGGCGCGGGCGACGCGGTCGCGGGCCACGCACATGACGCCGTCGGACTTGTAGGGCGAGGCGCCGGCGTCGTCGAGGACGCGCTTGAGGTCGAGGAACGACCAGCGGCCGTAGGCGTCCGCGTTGCGGGTGGCGAGGCGGGCGAGGACGTCCTTGGTGCGCACCCGGGGGGCGTCGCCGATGACGGCGGCGATGTCCGCGAGCGGGTCGTGCTCCTCGCTGCGGTCGATGGCGTGCAGGGTGGTCACCCCGTCGCGCAGGGCCTTGGCCCGGTCCGTGATCGCGGTGGCCGCGTCGTCGTCGATGTAGTGCGTGCGCACCGTGATGGACGACTGCCCCGCCGGGATGCTGATGCCGTCGGAGGCGACGACCAGCGTTCCCCGGTCCAGCCCGGGACGCAGCAGGTTCGGTGCCGCGCCGCCGTCCACGGCCTTGTCCCCCAGGGCCATGCGGGCCTGGGACTCGGTGCCGAGGGCCAGCGAGGCGCGGGTGTGGGCGCCCTCGCGCACGAGCTTGGGCAGGTTCTCGTTGGTGGGGTCCTGGGTGCCCTGCCACATCAGCACGTTCACCGCCCGGCCCTGGTTGTGAATCTTGCGGACGGCCATGAAGTACCGGGAGTTCGCCTTGGACCCGCCATACGGCCGCTTGTCCTCGTCCTTGGCCGGACACATGAACGCCACCTGCGCCTCATCCACCAGCACGATCAGCGGCGGAAACTGCGTTCCGGGCGGCGCCTGGATGCGGCGGTTCATCTCCACCACCGCCCCTTCCACCATCTCGGTCACCTGGATCACGTGCTCATCGGTCGGGCCCTGGATCAGGACGTCGGCCAGGCCGTCGAACATGGCCCAGTCACCCACGCCCTTGAGGTCGCCCATGAGGAACTGCACCGACCGGTCCAGCGACAGCCACAGCGCCAGGGAGCGCAGGGCGACGGTCTTGCCCTGGTTGGACAGGCCGGTGATGAGCAGGTGCCGCTGATACAGGGAGAGGGCTGCGGCGTCCCCGCGCAGGTCCTGACCCCACGGCGCCTTGCCCTTGGCGTAGTCGGCGGTCATCGTCTCGTCCGTGACCAGCGGGGACGGGCCGATCGGCTCATCCAGCGCCCCCGAGTCCGCGACCCACAACCGCACCGTGCGGGCAGCGGTCGGGATGGTGATGAACACCTCGTGCTCGTGCCGGGTCAGGTTCTCGGCCAGCTTGCGGCGCTTGCCCTGCACCTCGTTGGTCGACACCCCGGAGGGCAGGGTGACGTCGACTTCCACACCGCATCCGGCGATGGTGATCGGCCCCAGCATGCTGGCGCCGGCGTCGCCCATTTCCTTGATGGCGCGGGCCAGGGCGGGGATGCCGAGGTCGCGGAGGGCCTTGACGACGATGGACGGGGTGATCGGCTCCCCCTCCCCGGAGCGGACGTTGGCGGGCAGGGCCCACTGGGGGGCGGCGTGCTGCTTGCGGCCGACGGACCACAGGGCGAGCAGCGCGAGCAGCGGGCCGACCGTGAGCAGTGGCCCCCACACGATCTGGACGATGCGGATGAGTAAGGCGATGAAGTCGATGGTCGCCGACAGCGGCGTGACCACATCCCCGGCGTTGCCGGTGCTGATGGCCAGGGCGACCCCGAGGGCGACCAGGACACCGACGCTCATGCCCGCCCCGACGGCGACGCCCTTGGCGGCGTCCACGGGCGAGTGGAGCAGGTCCATGCGGCGGTGGTGGCGGGCGGCCCGAAAGCGCTGCAACCGCTCCTCCCACTCCTGGGCCGCTTCGAGGTTTCCCGCGGCCTCCGCCGCCCGGATCATCCGTTCGTAGCGGGAGCCGGTGCGGCCGTCCCACGCCCGACGGGCGGCGATCCGCCCGCCGTTGACGGTGTAGAGGCCGTGCCGGACCACCGCGCGACCCGCGACCCGGGTCCGCTCGTGCGTGACGGCGGTCTTCACCGCGCGCCCGGAGCGCACCCACAGCGGCACCGGCCGCGCCGGGGGCGCGTCCGGAACGACGGTCAGCGTGGTCACGGCCGGGGGGTCGGTGTGCTTGTGGAGGTGAACGACGTTCTCAGACATGCTGAAAGTGCTCCTGACTGCCCCCATGGGGGCGGGAGTTTGGGAGAGCCGGGGTGGCCGGGTCCGTGCAGGGAGGCGGCCACCCCGGCATGCGGGGGGTTGGCTGGTCACCACCAGCCGGAGGACTTCTTGGCGGCCTTGGCGCGGGCGGCCTCGGTGATGAGGCGCTGCCGCTCGCCGTGCAGGGCGTTGAGTTCGGCGGTGAGCCGCATCTCGGCGGCGGTGCCGGTGGACTCGATCTGTGTCTCGGCCCGGCCGGTGGTGCGGCCCCGCAGAGTGCGGTAGGCGCCCCCGGCGGCGGCACGGAGCATCGCCCGGCGCTCGTGGCTGTTCAGCGGCCACAACTCACCCCGGCGGACCGCTTCGAGCTTCTTCGTGGTGGCCCGGATCTCGCGGTCCAGGCGGCGCAGGTCGGCGTTGCTCACAGGGTGCTCCCTTCCGGCCCGTTCGGGTCGGGGTAGGCGCAGGGCACGCAGGTCCCCAGCGAGGTGGGGATGACGTATCCGGCGTCACGCCGGCAGGACGGGCACAGGCGCCGGGCGGCGTTGGCCTTGGCGAGCGCTGCCCGGCGGGCCGGGGTCATGGGTCGGACCGGTTTGGCGAGGTCGACGCGGTAGAGGTAGGCGACCAGCGGGCCCCGACGGCGGCGGGGCCGTTCAAGCTGTGCGGCCACGTCCTGGCCTCCGGGGCGTAGCCCTTGGGCGCGGAGTTGGCGGCGGGTGGCGTAGCCGTCCGGGGCGTAGCGCCACCGGAACACCGGCAGCGCCCCCATCACGCCGCCTCAGCCGTGGTGCGTTCGGCGAGCAGGGTGTCCCGCAGCTTGCGGGCGTTCGCCGGTGACGTGCGCACGGCGCGGCGGATGCCCTCACCCGTCACCTTCGCGTCCGGCAGTCCGGCGGTGGCCGCTCGTGCTTCGGTGAGCAGCTGGTCCCAGGTGCGCTTGGGGCGGGGGGATCGGGCCACCTCGGGAAGTCGACCGGTCGCACGGCGCGGCGGGGTCGACTCCGCCGCAACCGCCCCCCGTACCTTCGGCCGGGGGGTGTCTGTCGGGGCGGGGATCGCGGGTGTCGGCTTGAGCGGGGGAATCGACTTGCCCAGGTCGACCGCGACTGGTTCCGGCATGGTCAGCCGGGTGAGTGTCACCACCGGGGCGGGGGTCGATTCGGGCAGGTCAGCCGTAGACCGTTTCCTTGTGGTCTCGGTGGATTCCTCCGCATTCGCGTGCGGGGTGGGGTCGGGGGTGGTGGTGCCGAACATCGAGGCGAGCGCGGCATCCGCACCGGCCGTGACCCGGTCGCGCTGCACGTCCAGCAGCCTCGATTCGAGCGCGGTGTCGCCGACGCCGACCTTGCGGGCCAGACGCCACGACTTGCGCTCCGACCACGTCCTCACTCGGTCGCTGGGGTGGTGGGTGGCGCGGGCGCGGTGGTAGGCGAGGGCCTGCACCAGATCGGCCGTGCGGCGTTCGTGCTCCGCATCCCGGCCGTCGGTGTGCACCACGATCCTGCGTGCCAGGAACGCCATGCCCTCGGCCGAGACGGACATGCCCATCGGGGTCAGCGCGTAGATGACCGTGCGGCCCAGATCGGGCGCCGCCATCGCACCCATCACCGCGGCGGCGGCCGGCAACGCCCACAGGCCGAGGCGGACGATGCGCGGGGACGACTGCCCGAGCATGGTCAGCCCGAGCAGCACCAGCGCGAGCACGGCCGTCGCTCCCTCACCGGCTGCGAGCGCCCCGAGGGCGGTGCCCTTGCCGTAGGAGTCACCGATGTTGCTGTAGGTGCCGATACCGCCGAACACCCCGGTGGCGAGCATCGGCACGAACGCCGCCGACAGCACACCGACTTGTGCGCGGGTCAGGGTCCGGTCGGTGGCGCTCACGCGGCACCCCCGGGCACGCTCACACCGGCCGTGCGGTTCAGCAGTGCGACCCGGGCGGCGAGCGCGCGGCGGCGGGCCCGGCGGATCCGGCGGGCGTCCAGCTCGGTCGGCGTGCGGTCGAGGGTGATGATGTGCGCGTCGAGCAGGTCGACGTCCGCCAGGATGACGGGCATCTCGGTCTCGATCGCGTCCAGCTCGGCGTTCGTCGGCTCCATGAAGTCGGCGAACGCGGTAACAGCGTCCTGAACAGTGACGATGTGGTTCATGGGTCGTGGTTCCTTCCAGAGAGGAACGGCCCGAACAGCGGCCCCGGGTCTAGCCACCCGGGGCTCGCGCCGTTGAAGTCGGTAGATCCGGCTCCCCTCAGCGCTGCTCCTACGAGACGAGCAGCGGAGGCAACCGGCCGCAGCAGATGAGCTGCGGAGAGGTCGATGCGCGACGTAGCCACGCGATCCGCCTTTTCGACTCGGGGAGACGGGGCCCACCTATGCAGTTGTCAAAGAACCGGCGCTTCCTTCGAGCCCCTTCCAGAGCCCTCGGGGCGACGTCATGCCAGCGCAAGCGGGCACACTTGAAGGAGCTGCACCACTTGCTCAACTTGTTGGTACAAGCTGATGCAGTGATGCTGCACCGGCAGGAGGCGAGTCGTCAAGAGATTGGAGCCCACATGTACCAACAAGTTGCGCGAGTGCGTCATGATGAGCCCATGAGTAAGCAACCGAAGTACCGGCAGGTGGCCGACGCCCTACGTCGCGAGATCGTGAACGGCGCGTTCGATCACGACCGCCGGTTGCCCTCGGAGAGTGAGCTGTCAGCCCGGTTCGAGGCTTCCCGCAACACAGTGCGATCCGGGCTTGCCCTGCTGGTCAGCGAGGGGCTGATCACGTCCAGCCAGGGGCTGGGGTACGAGGTCAGATCGCATGAGGTCTTCAAGCTGAACGCGTCGCGCTTTGAGAACCTGAACTTCCCGCACAACGGGGATGCCTACAACACCGATGTGACGAACGCCGGCCGTCGGCCACACCAGACGTTCCGCGTCGAGATGCTGCCTGCACCTGAAGAGGTAGCGGAGCGCCTGAGGGTGGAGCTGGGGAGCAAGACCGTTCTTCGGTTCTGTCACCGTTACGTGGATGACGTGCCGTGGTCCACGCAGGCCACGTACTACCCGGCCTGGCTGATCGAAGAGTCTCCCCGCTTGGCTGAACCTGGGGACATCGAAGAAGGGACCACAAGGTACCTGGCTGCTCGCGGGGTCGAGCAGATCGGCTACTTCGATGAGATCGCAACACGTATGCCGACGCCAGAAGAGGCTCGCCTCTTGGAGATGGGCGCCGGCGTGCCCGTACTGCTTTGGACGCGAACGGGCTACTCGGCAGACCGTCCCATCCGGTGCACCATCACAACGTTCCGGGGCGACCTCAACCAGATGAACTACGAGATCGGCGACCTCGCCGGCCGAAGCGAGAACACGTGATCGTCACTTCCGCAGAACCGCATGACTTGGCCAAGCTGCTGTCCTTCCGTGAGGAGGCAGCGGCTTGGTTGCGCGGTCTTGGCTCCGATCAGTGGAGCCGTCCGTATCCAGCGGAGAAGTTGTTGGCCACGATCGAGGCTGGCACCGTGTTCATGCTCCGCGACGGTCATGCGACAGCAGGAACCATCACGCTCACACCGGATGTCGAGGACGGCCTGTGGGCCGGTGACGAGCTGAGCGAACCGTCGATGTTCGTCAACAAGTTGACCATCGCCCGTGCGTACGCCGGACAGAATCTTGGCGGCCGACTACTCGATTGGGCTGGCGACCGCGCATGCCGCGCGGGTGCCCGGTGGCTTCGGCTGGACGCATGGACTACGAATGCGGAGCTTCAGCGGTACTACCTCGAACAAGGCTTCACGCATGTCCGCACAGTGCTAGAGGGAAGTGCGGTGAACGGCGGTCCGCGAGTCTCTGGGTGGCTTGCGCAACGAGCGGCACGGCCAGCGGATCACGGGTTCGTGGACCGCACGCCAGCGCCTCCGCGCCTACCGTCTGCGGCTTGAGCGACAGTGGGTACGTTGCGACGCGGTGGGCATCTCGACGCGCGAGACGCGCGCGGGTGGGGGGATGCGTGAGTCAAACCCCACATCTAGTGGTTGGATTGCTGCAACGGCCCAGAGAAAGTGGTCCCCCGAGGGATTTTCTCGCCCAACCCGCCTACTCTTGAGCCTAGTTCCTCCCCAGAGGTCCCACTGAGTCGTTCGCCTCGGTGAGGCGAAGTTCTGAGGCTTGCTCAGGACACCTATTGGGACCGAAGGGAGGGATGCAGATGGCAGAGGAATCCTCAACTGCCGATCGCTGCGTACAGTGTGAGAGCCGTCGCTCGAAGCGGCAGGTGATCACCGACTGGGCGCCGGTGATCGCAGTCGTCATCAAGGAAGTGGTGCAGCTCTTCTGGTCTTGACCAGGAGTACCGCGAACCGGCCGGTGGGCTCAAGAACGAGCCCGACCGTCTGTTGGTCGGCCGGGCTCGTGATCTGTACCCCTTTGGGGCCTGACGCTGTCCTACCAGCGTCGGGCCTTCCTTGCCTCAAGGCTTGAGGGGTCCTCTGCATCGTAAGGCATCCGCGTCTCATATCAACCGCGCGCTGCAACGTCGCGATGTAAACGTGGCATCACTTCACCACCACATGGCGGTCTCAGTCATGGTCTCGGTTGTCATTCAATCCGTGGGCGTCCGTCACTATCTGTGAGCGCGCAGGAGCCCTTCTAGCCAGGGGTGCAGTCCCCTTCGGAGACGTCCCTGGACGTCTCCGGATCAAGATCGGACAACTCGTAATGCGTAGGTCTCGGGTTCGAATCCCGAAGGCGGCTCAGACAGAGGCCAGGTCACTCGTCCGTGACCTGGCCTCTTGCGTTGCTCCGGATCGGCGGGAGCCCGGAGGCGGTCGCGAGCCGCTCGAAGGGGCGATGCGTCATGGACCTGCGCGAGAGGAGACCGATCCGCAAGGCAGAGCGGCCGATCCCGGATCACGCGCCCCACGAGCACGGACGTGTGACCCGCCGGCCAACCTGCCTGTCATTCTGTGCAACCCATCGCCTTCATCGCATCCGGCAGATAGGACTGGGCAAATCGCTCGAGTTCCTTGGGTTTCGACTGTCCTTCGTCAAGGATGTCCAGATCCAGAATGTAGTAATCCCCTCTGCCGTGTCCCGTGCAGGCGTTGATCGACATGAGCCAGCGGTCGGATGTCACGGCGTCAGCTCCGATTTCAGATTTTCTCGGATTTTGCGAGGAGCGTCGCGGGTACTTTCTTGCGAATTCCATGACGTCGAATTTGTTCTGGTTTCGAATTTCACTTATGGTGAACGCGGCGGATTTGTCCACGACTATGAGGCACGAAGACTGCTTGTCGTCGGAGATCTGCGGCCGGGCTTCGAAGTTTTCACCGGAAGGCAGCAGGGGCTGCAGGGCGGTCGGATCGATTTTCCTTCCGCAGATGGTTGTGGGAATCTCGTACCTGTTGAAGGAGCTACACCCGACGGTGGCGGTCAGGAACAGGCCAAGGGTCGACGCCAGCAGAAGCGACGGTCGCAGTGCGTCACGTTTCATCATGGAGTGGTTTCTTTCGAGGCCCGGTTGCGGGACGCATCCAAGCGCCTTGAGAATCGCCGGTGGATGGGAGGGGGCGAAATTATGAGGTGCAGCCCATCTTTTTCAGCCCTTCCGGCAGGTACGTCCGCGCGAACTCTTCGAGCTCCTTGGGTTTTGCTTCGGTCACTCCGTTCGCGGTGATGATCACGTCGAGGAAGTAGTACTTCCCTCGTCGGGGGCAGGAGTTCATCGAGATCAGCCAGTTGTCGGAAGTCATAGCCTCTTCTCCGACGTCTGACGGCTTGGGGTTGTCCATCCTGGTGCTGCGTATGTCAGATTTATTCTGGTCGCGAAATTCTTGAATCAGAAGCACCTCGGACTTGTCCACCGAGATTGCGCACTCCGATTCGTAGTCGTCGGTCTCATGAACAGCTTCAAAGTGCTGCCCTGAGGGCAGAAGGGGCTCCAGTGCGGACGGATCGATGTCTCTGCCGCAGATCGTGTCAGGGATTTTGTATGAGGCGGGGTTGCTGCATCCTGCCACGGCAAGGAGAAGCAGGGTGAGGCCCGAAACCAGCAGAAAGGTCGGCCGAAGCGCGTTGCTTTTCATTCCGGTTTGACCCCCGCCTCCCTGTTTGCTGTGTCGTTCCCGTCGAACGCGCTACTTCCGATTTCCTTCTGCCATACCCGTGTGTTTCCTTCCTGGGACAGTTCATGCTCAGGATTTACCCGCGTCCACTCCGACCCCAGCGCCTTAAGGTAATCATTTCGGGATTCAAAAGTGCGTCTGGTGTCGATGGCAAGGTCATCGTCGATACGTTTTTGCTCTTCCAGTTGCCATGCGTAGGCTGCGGAATCCACCCCGCGTTGCACTGCATCGCCGACCACTGGGATGAAGTTGGCTACGCCTCCGAACCCGTGATATGCCCACTTTGCAGGCCAAGAGGGGTCTTCCGTATCCGTGGTCAGCGCCTGATAGCGAGCGGACTCCATGAAGCCAACTGTGTGTCCGGCCCGGATGAGCTCTTCGATCGGGTCGCCCTTATGCTCAGCGTGAATGTCAGCGATAATGGCTTGATTCACGTTTTCCATCAGCATGCCGTAGGCGCTCTGGTCACGCGAGACCTGTTTGGAAACCTCCAGCAGGTCGTGGTAATCGAGCGGTCCTTCACCGGGACCGATCGAGCTTGCGGTCTGGTGCACGTCTGCCCCCCAGTTCCCCAGGAGGACCGCCATGTCATCCCGCAGTTCCGGTGGGAAGTCGTCGCCCTTGGCGGCCAGGCGGCTGAGTGCGCCGTCGAAGACCTGCCGTTGTGCGTCGGTGTGGTCGTACGACGTGATGACGTGCGGCTGGTCCGGGTTCAGGCCGGTGCCTGCTGCAAGCAGGGCCTTGCCGAGGGCGTTGCGGGACTGGATCGTGCCGTCGCCCTGGCGGTAGGGGCTGTCCTCGTCGTAGTACTCGCGTTCGTTGATGAGGTAGTCGGCCGCGTCCTCGCGGCCGAACAGCTCGGTGGCGTAGTCGGGGTTGTGCGATACGGCGCGGAGGAAGCCGGCCATCGGGTCGCTGCTGGTCGTTCCGTATTCGCCGTCGGGGCCCTTGGTCGTGTAGTCGAGGTGGGTCCCTCCCATACCGGGGTTGCCCCAGAGCGACGCGGGGTTGAACCCCTTCTTCTCCTCGAAGGCGCGCAGGCCCTTGTAGTAGTCGTCGAGGAAGTCCCCGTCGAACTTCCCCTTGACCATGAGATTGCTCATGATCTGGAAGCCGTAGGCCTTGGTCATGATGCCTTCGTGCCCGTACGTCTTGCCACCTGCGGCGATGAGGTCCTTCTTCCACGCCTCCATCTCCGGTGAGGTGCTGTGGGAGGCGGTGGCGAGGGACATGCTGAGGTTCTTCTGGACGTCGCCGAGGAGCTTGGCGCGGTCGCCCTCGGGTGTGTCCTTGGGGTCGGCCAGGTCGCGCCAGAACTGGAGGGTGCCGTCGGGACCCAGGTCGAGGACGAGGTTGTCGGTGAAGGCGGGATTGTCCCGGTGGTTCTTCAGGGTCTCGTTGAAGCGGGCGAGCTTCGCCTCGCTCCAGTCCTGGACGTTGCCCTTGGCGATCTCCTTGCGCCAGTACTCGGCGTCCGCCCTGCCCTGGTCGAGGTCGGCGTCCTTCAGGCCGGTCGACCCCTGGTCGGTGAAGTCGTACTTGTCCTTGGCGAGCTGCCGCAGGGCACGGGCGGCGATCCGGTCGGTTTCCGTCGCCTCCCACAGGATCTTCCTGACCCGGCGCTGCGCGATCTCCAGATCCTGATCCGACGGCTTGGGGATGTCGCTCTTCCCCGAGACCATGGGAGGAGGTACCGAGGCTATGGCCCGGCCCTTGCCGTCGACGTAGATGTAACGCTTCCCCAGATCGTCGAGCGCGGTCTGCAGGTCGAGCTTGTGCTGCGTCAACGCGGCGTGGGCATCACTCAGGATGCCCAGTACGCTCTTCGCCTCTGCGGCCGCGTCGCTGAACTGCGCTGCCGTCCTGGTCACGAACTGCCGGGAGACGGTGGCGTTGACGCCCGCCCAGTCCGCCGCGGCGGCCTTCTTCTGCAGATCCTTGGCGCTGACCTGGCCGTCTCCGCCCGTGGCGAGCTTCTCCAGTCGGTCGAGCATGGTCCGCCAGTCGTCCACGGCGGTCTTCAGGGTGCCCAGCCGCAGGCTGTTGAGTTCTTCCACCGTCAGCATGTCGGTCGCCACGTGCCTCAGGCCTCCGCGGACTTGGGGGCGTAGTACTCGTTGATCCGGGACACCGTCATCAGGTCACCCGTGGCGTTCCGCATGCCGGTCACGACGTGTTCCTCGTCCTTGGCGTGCTGGGCCCGTGTGAAGTCCAGGTGGTTGGAGATGTGGGCGCACGCCTCCTTCAGAGTGCCCGCCTTGGTGTTCCAGGCGTCGTGCAGTTCGGTGAGCGCGGAGCCCATGTCCAGGCCGTCGTTGAAGAGATCGATGGAGGCCTTGAACGTGCTCGGCCGGGCGAGGTCGCCGTCGACCCTCAGCCGTTCGCGCAGGTCGTAGGCCATGTTTCCCAGCTTGCCCAACTGGTCGTCGTGCACGACGAGATCGGGTGCCGCGCCTCCGCCGCCATGGCCCGGATCGGGAGCGACCCGGTTCAACTGCATCGACGTCGCCTGCTTCTGGGCGACCTCGGCCTTGATCTGCTCCCATTCGTCCCACGCCATGCGGACGAACCCCCTCCCCGTATGCGACTGCACTCGAAACTCCGGTGTGCTGCGAACCGGCATCGAACACTCTGTCATGTGGTCACACGATGTGACGTGGACGGTCCTGGAGTGCACGGCAACTTCACAGTCGAAGAGGGCAGAACGGTCTGCACCGGGCTCGCTGTGGGGGTGGCCGCCGCAATGGCTGGGGCAGGCGGCTGGGGCAGGCGGCTGGGGCAGGCGGCTGGGGCCCTGGTGACGGATGCGTCTCCTCTGCCCGAAGTGCACCGTGGGGCTGATGGTGCTGCACTGATGGACAAGGTGGGTCAAACCCTTGGGTGGTGCCATGGCCGACGGTGCGAGACGGCGCCGGCCGGTGTGGCGGGTGCGGCGGTGGTGGGCCGGCGCGGGGTGTGCGGCGCGGGGTGTGCGGCGCGGTGCGGGGCGTTGCTGCTCGGGGTGCTCGGGGCTGTGCTCGTGTTCGGTCTGCTGGGCGGAGCGCTGGAGGCTTGTGGCGCAGGTGGGACGGAACCGGATCCGGCTCCTTCGCGGAGCGGGGCACCCGTTCGCGAGCCCGATCCCCCTGGTGAGAGCACCGAGTCCGCATCCGCCGGGGCGAGTTCCGCACCGGCCGCCGAGTCACCCGGCAGTTCGGAGCGGCCGACCGCCGAGATCGGGGTGACCGGCGCTCCCACGGTCACGGCCACCGAAACCGTGGAGGTCACCGAGACCAGGACGCCTACCAGGGACGAGACGTCGGCGCCCGCACCGGACGACGAGGCCTCCGAGGTGTACTACGAGAACTGTGACGCGGCCCGGGACGCCGGGGCGGCTCCCGTGCTCGTGGGAGAGCCGGGTTACGGCTCGCATCTCGATCGGGACGGGGACGGCGTGGCCTTTGAGCCGTACGCGGGGCCGTGACGGTGTTGCGCGGCTCAGGCCCGCAGGTCCCGGCGCATGAGGATGCGGGGGTGGCCGGCGAGGACCGAGGTGGTGTCGGCGGTGTGGACGAAGCCGGCGCGTTCGAAGTTCTTGCGGAGGCCGGCGTAGGCCATGGTCAGGTCGACGCGGGCGTCGCCGTTGTCGAGCGGGTATGCCTCGACGACGGGGGCGCCGTGGGCGCGGGCGAATTCGACGGCGCCGTCGATGAGGGCGTGGGAGATGCCCTGCTTGCGGTGGCCGGGCCGGACGCGGATGCACCACAGGGACCAGACGGGCAGGTCGTCGACGTGGGGGATCTTGCGGTTGCGGGCGAAGGAGGTGTCGGCGCGCGGGGCGACGGCGGCCCAGCCGACCGGTTCGTCACCGGCGTAGGCGAGTACTCCGGGCGGGGGAGCGGCGCGGCACAGGTCGGCGACGTAGTCGCCGCGGGCCGGTCCGCGCAGCTCGTTGTTGAGCCGGGACGGGATGCGGTAGCTCAGGCACCAGCAGACGTTGGCCGTCGGCGACTTCGGGCCGAGGACGGCACGTACGTCCTCGAAGACCGATGCCGGGCGCACCTCGATCGTCTCGGTGGTCATGGAGCCAGCTTGGCACGGCCCGGGTGGGCGTCGCAGGGCTCTCCGTCGCACGCGTCCCGCGTGCGCCCGCGCTGATCACGTCGCACTCTGGTCCCATGGCGGACGCACGGGCGATCGTGATCTATCCGCCCGCCTCCGACGGCGGGCGGCGGGTCCGCGCGGGCGGGCAGTTCCTCGGCATGGCGTACGGGCTGCTGGACATCGTCGAGTTCCTGCGGCTCGCGGGGCTGGAGAACGTCGACGACGACTGGGTACGGCAGAGTGCGCTGATCGAATGGCGGGGCGGGGACGCGGAGAGCTGGGGAGCGTCCCCGGGGGTGTGATCCGTGGTGCGTTCCCTCCGTGGTGCGTTCCCTCCGGCGCGGAGGGTGGCGCCGTCGCCTGCCGTGGCCGGCGCACGGCTGCCGGGCGCATTTAAGGGGTCCTTACCGTGAACGGCTAGCATCGCCCTCCGTCATGCATGTCATGCATGCAAGTCATGCGCGTGGTGCGCGTCATGCACATGGTGCGCGTCATGCGCGTGGTGCACGTGCTGCGCTGTGTGCACATCGTCGTGGCCAGTGAAGTTCCCCGTACCGCAGTGAGGTGAGAGGCATCGACACGCCGAGGATCGCCGTCGCGGTGGTGACCATGGGCAACCGGCCCGCCGAGGTCGACGCGCTGCTGGAGTCCGTGGCCAAGCAGGACCTGCCGCCGACCCGCATCGTCATCGTGGGCAACGGCTGCCCGCTGCCCGAGTTCGAGCAGCGGCTGTCGCTGCCCGGTGAGGTCACGACCGTCGAGCTGGACGAGAACCTCGGCTGCCCCGGCGGGCGGAACGTGGCACTCGAGCGGCTGCGGGAGTTCGGGGACGTGGACGTCGTCGTCGACCTCGACGACGACGGGCTGCTCGTCGACGCCGACGTGCTGCGCCGGGTGGGTGAGCTGTACGCGGCCGATCCGCGGCTCGGCATCGTCGGGTTCCGCATCGCCGACGAGACGGGGGAGACGCAGCGGCGCCATGTGCCGCGGCTCGGGCAGTCCGACCCGATGCGGGGCGGCTACGTCACCGGGTTCCTCGGCGGCGGGCACGCGCTGCGGATGACGATGCTCGACGAGATCGGCGACTGGCCCGCCCAGTTCTTCTTCGCGCACGAGGAGACCGACCTCGCCTGGCGCGCCGTCGACGCCGGCTGGCGCATTCTCTACGCGCCCGAGCTGCTGCTGCAGCACCCGAAGACCTCGCCGGCCCGGCACGCCATCTACTTCCGGGTGACCGCCCGCAACCGGGTCTGGCTGGTCCGGCGCCGGCTGCCGCTCGTCCTCGTGCCGGTCCACCTCGGCGTGTGGGTGCTGCTCACGCTGGCACGGACCCGGTCGGCGCGCGGGCTGCGGGCCTGGTTCGGCGGCTTCCTGGAGGGCCTGCGGGAACCGGCGGGGGAGCGGCGGGCCATGCGCTGGCGGACGGTGTGGCGGCTCACCAGGCTGGGACGGCCGCCGGTGATCTGATCCGGTTGCGGGGGCACCTTCATCGGGCGTGGGCCTATCGGTCCGGCCCGGCCTGTGCCCTCGATCCCGCCTGCCCTGGGGACGAGGGGCCCGGCCGTTCACCTCTGCCGACCGGGAACCCTCGCGACGGACCGGGCCGCAGCGGCGACACTCCCCCGAGTTGCGCGTTCTACGCGCGCACCCCTGGGCCGGATCCGATGTTGTGATCACATCAGATCTTGCCAACGGATCGCTAACATGTGGACGACAGTTCTCCGTTCAGCCGCCCGGTGCCGGCCGGCACAGACGGCCGACGGCATCGCAACGGGCCCCTGTGCCGGGGTGGGAAGGCAGTGGGACGACGGCGTGGTACGGCGTGAACTCCGGTTCGGACTCCTGGGGACGCCGGTGCTGTACCAGCAGCCCTCCGGTGCCGCCGCGCCCATCGTGCAGGCGGTCGGCAGCCCCAAGCTGCGGGCCCTGCTCGCCGCGCTGCTGATGGACACCGGCCGGGTCGTCTCCGTCGGCGCGCTGAAGGACGTCCTGTGGGGCGGGACACCGCCCCCCTCCGCACAGCCCTCCCTGCACAACCACGTCGCCCGGCTGCGACGGCTGCTGGACGTGCCGGACCGGCTGGTGACCGACCCGACCGGCTACCGGCTGCGGGTCGACGAGGGCGAACTGGACGTCCATGTCTTCGACGCCCTCACGGACGCGGCCCGCGCCGCGCACATCGCCGGGGACGCGGAACGGGTCGTCCGCGCGTGTACGGACGCGCTCGCGCTGTGGCGGGGAGCGCCCCTGGCCGGGCTGCCGCCCGAGGTGGGCGGCTACGCGCTGGTACGGCGCCTGGGGGAGGCACGGCTGCTGCTCCTGGAGTGGCGTTACGACGCCGAACTGGGCCCTGGAAGTCCCGGGGGCGGTCGCGACCGGCTGTCCGAACTGGTGCCGGAGCTGGCCGCGCTGGCCGCGGAGCACCCGCTGCGGGAGGCGTACCACCGTCAGCTCATGCTCGCCCTGCACCGCACCGGCCGCCGGGCGGAGGCGCTGGCCGTGCACCGGGACCTGCGGGCCCGGCTGGTGGAGGAGCTGGGCATCGAGCCGGGGCCGGGCGTGCGGCAGGCCCACGTGGAGGTGTTGCGGGGGGCGGGCGGCGGGCGGTCCGGGGACCCTCCCGCGCTCACCGTCTCCGTCCCTGTGCCGGTCCCCGGCCCTGCGTCGTCCGCTTTGGTCCCCTCCCCGCCGGCTCTGACGCCGTCGTCCCCGGCGTTGGCCACGTCCTCGACCCTGGCCCGCTCCCTGGCGGCTGCGGTGGACGGTGTCTCGGGTGCCAGTGTCCGCAGCGGGGTGGCGGCGGCCGTGCCGCGGCCCGCTCAGCTTCCGCCGCCGCCCGCGTACTTCGTCGGGCGCGAGGAGGTGCGGGAGGCGTTGTGCCGGGTCCTTGTCCCTTCGGCAAGGTCGGCGGCTTCCGGGGCTTCTCAGGTGGCCGTCTCCCTGTCCGCACCCGCGGCCGTGTCCCCCGTGGCCGTCGTCAGCGGGACGGCCGGGGTGGGGAAGAGCGCGCTCGCGCTGCGCGTGGCGCAGGATCTGACAAAACGTTTTTCTGATGGTCAGCTGCACATCAACCTGCACGGCGCCACTCCCGGGGTGACCCCCCTCAGCCCGGCCCAGGCGCTCACCGCCCTGCTCCGCGACCTGGGCGCCGCGCCCTGCGACATTCCGGGACCCCCCGATGCGGCCGCCGCGTTGCTGCGCTCGCTGCTCGCGCCGACCCGCACCCTCCTCGTCCTGGACGATGCCGCGAACGCCGCGCAGGTGCGGCCATTGCTGCCGGCCGGGCCCGGGTGCGCGGTGATCGTCACGAGCCGGTCGCCGCTCACGGCGCTCGACGGCGCGGCGCGCTTCCCGCTCGGTCCCCTGTCGGCCGAGGACAGCGCGGCCCTGCTGAGCGCGGTCTCCGGCCGGGACCGGCTCGACGCCGCTCATCCGCTCGTCGCGCTGACCGGTCGGCTGCCGCTGGCGCTGCGGATCGTGGCGGCCCGGCTCGGAGCGCGCCGGGCGCTCACCCCGGAGGTGCTGGCGGGTCAGCTGGCGGCCACCGAGAGCCGGTTGCCGCACCTGGAGTACGACGACCTCAGTGTCCGCCGGTCCCTGGACGTCGCCCACGACGCGCTCGCCGCCTCCGAGCGGGCGGCCGACCGGGACGCCGCACTCGCCCTGTGCCGTGTCGGAGCCCTCGACCTGCCCGGATACGGCGCGCCCCTGCTGGCGCGGCTCCTCGGCACCGACGAACTGCGTGCCGAGGACGCGCTGGAACGGCTCGTCGACGTGGCACTGCTGGAGGAGACCGCGTACGGCCGCTACGTGCCGCACGACCTGGTCCGCGACTTCGCCCGGGAACTGGCCCGCGAGGCCCCCTGCGGCGGTGGCCGGACCCTCACCCGCGAGGCGGCGGCCGACGGGGCCCTCCCGGTTCCCGGTCCCCGCACCCACCCCCGCCTCGCCGCAGGCCGCCGGACCCCCTACCGCGCCCTGAGCGGCCGGCCGGCGGGGGCCGACGTCCACGAGGGCAACCGGAACGTGGTCGACACCGCCCTGCGCTGGTACGCCGCCGTCGCCGACCGGGCTCTCACCGCGATCGTCGAGCCGGGACTCGACCGGGACGACCGCCGCCGGGCCACCCGCACCCAGCCGCCCGGCCACGCGGACGACGTCGGCACGGTCCCGCCGTTCACCGGCGCCGCGGACGCCTTCGCCTGGGCCGACCGGGAACTGGAGAACATCGTCGCCCTGGTCGAGCGGTACGCCGACGACGAGGAGCCCGGCGACCGGCGGGCCCACCTCGCCGTCCTCCTCCGCCTCCTCCACCCCTGTCTCCTGCGCCGCGGCCGGGTCGCCGAGTCGGAGACCCTCGGCCGCGCCGCCCTGCGCATGGCCCGCCGGCTCGGGGACGACGCGGCCCTCGCCTACGCCCTGGGGGACCTCGCCGGGGTGCGCTTCCTGACCGGCCGGCACAACGACGCCCTCCGCCTCACCGACAGCGCGCTGGGCATCTGGCGGCGGCTCGGCACCGTGTCCGGGATCCGGCGGTGCCTCAACAACCGGGGGCTGCTGCTGGAGGCGCTCGGCCGGTACGCGGAGTCCGGTGCCGCACTGCGGCAGAGCCTCGCCCACTCGCGGCAGCTGAACGACCCCTACGGCGAGGCCGTCACCCACAGCCACCTCGGCAACCTGTACGCGAACACCGATCCGCGTGCCGCCATCGAACAGCACCGGCGTTCCCTGGCCATCGGGGACGCCATCGGCGCGGTCATCCTGCGGCACTCGGCCCACAGCAACATCGGCTGGGCCCACCTCGCCCTCGGGGAAGCGGGGGAGGCCCTGCCGCACTTCGAGGAGAGCCTGCGGATCCTCGGCGGTCACGGCGACTGGCCCGGGGAGTCCCGGACCCGGCTGGGCCTGGTCCGCGCCCTGCGGGAGCTGGGCCGCACCGAACGCGCCGCGCAGGAATGCGACGACCTGCTGGCGCGCGCGAGCGGGCGCGCCGATCACTACACCGGTGCCCTGGCCCGCCACCAGTACGGCCTCCTGCTGCGCGAGCGCGGGCGGACGGCGGAGGCGTACCACCAGTGGCGGTCGGCTCTCGCCGGCCTGGAGGGGACGGACGCCCACGCGGTGGCGGCGGAGCTGCGCGACCTCCTCGCGACGACGGAGGACGCCGACGGCCACAGCCCGGAGAGCCCCACCGGTCCCACTGGTCCCAGCGGTCCCATCAGCGGTCCCACCAACCCCACCGGCCTCGACCGCCTCGACGGCTCCCACAACCCGGCTCCCCCCACCCTCCCCTGCTGCTCCCCCTGATCACTTCGCGTCGGCGTAGCACTCCACCACGGCCGTGGTGAAGGGGAACCGCACCGGTGTGTCGCCGAAGGTCAGCCGCCCGGCCAGGTCGGCCGCCTCCTGGACGGCGGCCACCACGGCCTCCGCCTCCTCCGCCGGGCAGTGCACGATCACCTCGTCGTGCTGGAAGAAGACGAGCTCGGCCGCCTTGTCCGCGAGGGCCTGCCGCAGTGCGGCGAGCAGCAGCAGGGCCCAGTCGGCGGCGCTGCCCTGGACGACGAAGTTGCGGGTGAAGCGGCCCCGGGCGCGGGAGTCGGTCGAGGCGTAGCCCGGTGCCCAGGCGCGGGCCTCGGACGCCGGCTCGTCCTCCGCGACCGGGATGCCGGCCTCCTCGGCCGGGTCGTCCGACGTACGCACCGCCGGCGGGCAGGTGCGGCCCAGCCAGGTCCGTACGAGTCTGCCCTCCTCACCGGCGCGGGCGGCCTCGTCGACGTAGGCGACGGCCCTGGGGAAGCGGCGCCGGAGCGCGGCGAGGTTCTTCAGGCCGTCGCCGGAGGTCTGGCCGTACACCGCGCCGAGGACGGCCAGCTTGGCCTGGTCCCGGTCACCGGAGAAGGCGCGGTCGGACACCGCTTGGTAGAGGTCGTCCGCCCGGCCGGCCACGTCCATCAGCCCGGGGTCGCGGGAGATGGCGGCGAGCACGCGCGGCTCCATCTGCGCGGCGTCGGCCACGACCAGCCGCCAGCCGGGGTCGGCGACGACGGCGCGGCGGATGACCTTGGGGATCTGCAGAGCCCCGCCCCCGTTGGTCACCCAGCGGCCGGTGACGGTGCCGCCGGCGAGGAACTCGGGGCGGAACCGGCCGTCCCGGACCCAGTCGGTGAGCCAGGACCAGCCGTGCGCGACCCAGATCCGGTACAGCTTCTTGTACTCGATCAGCGGTTTCACCGCGGGGTGGTCGACGGTCTCCAGCTCCCAGCGGCGGGTCGAGGTGACCTTGATCCCGGCCCGGGCGAACGCCTTGATCACGTCGGCGGGCAGATCGGGCCGGACCCGGTGGCCGAAGGCGTCGGACACCTCCCGCGCCAGTTCGGCGAGGCGGCGGGGCTCGCCGCCGCCCGCGTACCGCTCGCCGAGCAGGTCGTGCAGGACGGCGCGGTGCACCTCGGCCCGCCAGGGCAGGCCCGCGTGGTTCATCTCGGCGGCGATCAGGGTCCCCGCCGACTCGGCGGCCACCAGCAGGCGCATCCGGTCGGGGTGGGCGGTGGCTCCGGCGCGGCGCAATTGCCCGGCGTGCACCGCGAGCAGGTCGGGCAGCGGGACGTGCACCCCGTGCGGCTCGAACAGTGAGGACTGGGCGCCCCGTTCGGCCGAGCGCTGGGGCGGGTCGGGCGGTACGGGGCCGCCGCGCAGCCGGGCCAGGGCGGCCGCGGCCGAACGGGGCTCGCCGTACCGCCCCTCGTGGCCGAGCAGGAGCGTCTCGGCGACCTCGATGTCGTGGCACCGCTGGACTCGCACCCCCGTGGCGAGCAGGAGCGGGTAGACCTCGGCGGTGGACCGCCACACCCACCGCGTGACACCGGGACGGCTCCGCACGGCCTCGGCGGGATCGGCCTCCCGCCGCACCGGCCCGTCGGGCAGCCCGTCCGGACCGAGGCGGACGACGTCCACGCCGCCCTCCTCGGCCGGAGCGAGCGCCCAGTGGCCGGTCATGCTGCGAGTGTGGCAGGGGGGTCTGACAACGGCCCCGAACGCCGCGTCCCGCGGTAGGCCGCCCGCGGGTCCCGCGGTAGCTGGCAGCGGGTCCGGCGGTAGCTGGCAGCGGGTCCGGCGGTAGCTGGCAGCGGGCCCCGCGGTGGCCGTCAGCGGTGCCACAGCGAGCGGCCGTACGCCGCCGACAGGGCCGGGAACGGGATCAGCCGTCCTGCGCGCCGGTCGTCCTCCCGTTCCCCTCCGCCTTCTCCTCCTCCTCCTCCTCCTCCTCGTCCTCGTCCTCGTCCTCGCCCTCGTCCTCGTCTTCCTCCGCGCGCGTCTCGACGAACTGCGCCAGCAACTCGACGACGTACCGTTCGGTCGCCGCCTTGTCGACGCCGGCCGTGCTGAGCACGCCCGTTCCGTTCTCGTGCTCCAGCAGGGCGAGCAGCAGATGCTCGGTGCCGACGTAGTTGTGGCCGAGGCGGAGCGCCTCGCGGAAGGTGAGCTCCAGGACCTTCTTGGCCGCCGGGCCGTACGGCACCAGCTCGGGGCCCTCCTCGGCGGCCGGGGGGAGCGCCGCTCGGGCGGCGTCGCCGACCGCCTCCAGGGTGACGCCCTGCTCGGTGATCGCCTTGGCCGCCAGGCCCCCGGGGTCGGCGAGCAGTCCGAGGACCAGGTGTTCGGGCAGGCCCTCGGCATGGCGGGCCGTCTTGGCCTCCTCGTGGGCGGCCATGACGGCCTGACGGGCGCGCGGGGTGAAGCGGTTGAAGCCCTGGCTCGGGTCGAGGTCGACGCCCTCCTTCGGGACGAAGCGCTTCTGCGCGGCCTGCCGCGTGACGCCCATGCTCCGGCCGATGTCGGTCCAGGAGGCACCCGACCGTCGTGCCTGGTCCACGAAGTGGCCGATGAGGTGGTCGGCCACCTCACCGAGGTGCTCTCCGGCGAGGACCGCGTCCTGGAGCTGCTGGAGGGGTTCCTCGTGGACCTTCTTGATGGCCGCGATGAGGTCGTCGAGCCGCACGGATGACCTGATGGTGGGGTTCGTCGTCATGTGTCAACCGTAAGTTGACAGGATAGAGGTGTCAACCTTCAGTTGACAACGGGAAAGGGTTCGGGCCGTGACACGATCGGGCCCGTGAGTACGTCCAGCACCGTTGAGCGCGCCTTCCGGGCGGCCCTCTACGACCCGTCCGACGCCGCCCTCGACGCCGGCGCGTCCCTGCTCGCCGCCGACCCGGCGGCGGACGTCGAACTCGCCCGGCGCGGCGAGGAGTTCGTGGCGGCGGCCTGGCGCCGGGGCTGGCAGCCCGCGGATGTCGTACGGATCGTGCGGCGCGAACTGGACGACACGCGTGTGCGGCTGGTGTCGGCCCTGATCCGTGCGCAGGCGCCGAACGACCGCGCCCGCGGGCCGCGCTGGAAGGCCCAGCTCGCCGAGCTGACCGACGAGCCGGTGCCGCGCGCGGACCGCTTCTCGCACGCCACCTCCGTCCTGGAGCTCTACCGCCTGCTGCTGCGCCTCCCCGCCCTGGAGCCGCTCGACGAGGGGGCGGTGGGCGGCGGACGGGACGGGCACGGCCGGCGCGACGGCCGCCAGGGGTCCGACCGGTCCGACCGGTCCGACCGGTCCGACGGGCGCGAGGGGCGCGAGGGGCGGGGCGATGCGGCGCGGCCGGGCCGGCCGGGGGGCGCGGGCTCACCGCCGGAGTCCCGCATGCTCACGCGTATCCGTGCGCTGCTGGCCAAGGCGGAGGCGACCGGCTTCCCGGAGGAGGCGGAGGCCCTCAGCGCCAAGGCGCAGGAGCTGATGGCCCGGCACAGTGTCGACGAGGCGCTGCTCGCCGCCGGGGCGCCGTCGCCGGAGGCGCCGGTGGGCTGCCGCATCGGGGTGGAGGCGCCGTACGAGCAGACGAAGGCGGTGCTGCTGGACGCGGTGGCCTCCGCCAACCACTGCCGGGCGGTGTGGAACGAGGCCCTCGGTTTCAGCACCGTGGTCGGTTTCGCCTCCGACCTGGAGGCCGTGGAACTCCTCTACACCTCCCTGCTGGTGCAGGCCACCACCGCCATGACGAAGGCCGAGGCCGCTCAGCGCGCGGGCGGACGCAAGCGGACCAAGACCTTCCGGCAGTCCTTCCTCGCGGCCTACGCCCACCGCGTGGGCACGCGCCTCTCCGAGGTGGCCGAGACCCAGGTGACCGGCGACCTGCTCCCGGTGCTCGCCTCCCGGGAGGCGGCGGTCACCGAGCGGTTGGACCGGCTGTTCCCCGAGACCACGACCACCCGTCTGCGCGGGGTGAGCGACCTGGCGGGCTGGGAGGAGGGCGTGCGGGCCGCGGACGAGGCCCGGGTCGGACGCCGTCCGCGGCTTCCCTGAAGCAGCGGGGCGCACCCGCGGTTCCCGTGGCGCGGCGGGTCCGTCCGCACCGGCGGCCGGCTGCGGCGTCGCTCGCTCAGTCGCCCGTCTGCTGGTACGGGCTCACCGACATCTCGTACCCGCCGTCCTCGGTGGGGGCGATGCCGCCGTAGGTCCAGGGGATCTTCTTCGTCTCCGGCCCGGACGCCACCGCGAAGTGCAGGTCGGCAGGGTTGAAGGAGGTGCCGCGCACATAGGTGACGACGAACGACGTGGTCTCGCCCTCGGCCAGGGTGATCTCCTCGGGCCGGGCGCCCTCGGTCAACGGCACCTCGACCGTCTCGGAGTCGCTCGCGCCCGCCAGGAACACCTCGGGGGTGCCGTCCAGGACGCAGGTACCACCCTCGTTCAGGACGGTGACGGGGACCTCGCCGGTGTCGCCGTCGGCCGGGGCGGTGCTCGCCGGGCCGGCCTCCAGGCGCACCTGGCCGGTCTCGCAGGCGGCCGGTTTCCGGTCCTCGGCCTGGCCCTTGCCCTCGGCCGGGGTGCCGTCGTCGCAGGCGGTCAGCAGGAGGAGGGCGGCGAAGGCGGCGGTGACGGTGACGGGCAAGGCGCGCATGAGGAGTCCCCCGGGTTCAGTGGCGGTGCGGACCGATCATCACGCATACGGAACGCGACGCGCCCCCCGACCCGGGTAAGTCACCCCACCGGCCCGCGCGAGTCCGCTCCCCGCGCCCCACCGGCCCGCGCGAGTCCGCTCCCGCGCCATCGACCCCGCGCCGCACCGTCCCGCGCGCTACGAGCCCAGCCCGGTCGTCGGCAGTCCCGTCGGCAGGCTGCCGCCCTCGGCCTTGGTGTAGGTCTCCGTGCCGAGGGTGCCCTCCCACGTGACCTTCAGGGTGGACTTGTCCACCGCCTCGACGCTGCCCTTGGCGCGGTCGTCGTCGCCGTTCCCGCAGTCCAGGGTGATGGTGTGGGTGCCGCCGTCCTCGCGCGCGGTGCCGCTGCACACGGTGCCGCCGGTGGCGAAGAGGCCGGCCTGTTCCCCGGTGACGACCAGGGCGACGGCCTTGCCGTCGGTGGTGGCGAGCCAGCTGCCCTCCAGCGCACCGGCCGGCGCGCCGCTCGCGTCACCCGATCCTCCCGTGCCGCCGCCGGAGTCGGCGGTCGCGGTCACGGACGGGGTCGCCTCGGACCCGGAGTCCTCACCCGAGTCGCCGTCGGAACTGCACGCGGTGAGGACGAGTGCGGCGGCCAGGCCGCCGGTGGCCGCGGCGAGCCGCAGGCGCCGCCGGGCAGTGCGGCCGGTGCCCGTCCGGGTCCGTGCCGTGCGGGAGACGGTGTCCGACACCACCGATGCCACCGAAGTCACTGCGAGCCCCCTAGCGGTAGTGGCCTTCCCGGCCGGAACGACCGCAGACAGCTAACAGGACCCACCCCGCGCGCGACCAGAGTCAGTGACACAGCTCGCACGCGCGTGAGGTCCCCGAGACCCGATCCCGGGTTCCTCATGAGTCGTGGCATGCGCCGAAAAGAAAGGTGGGCACGTTCACAGGCATGAGGAGCCCACATAAGGAAACACGAGGGAACATGTGGGCCCCTGACTGCGTCTCATAGAGAGCGGGGGCTCCGCCGGGTGCGTCGAAACGTGCGCATCCGGTTCGGCAACGCTGTAACCGCAGGAACACCCGCCGTGCACGTGCATCTGCCCATGCACCTGCACGAGAAACACAGCTATGATCCGGGTCAGTTGACCAATGCATCTATGGCCACTTCAGCCAGTGCACCACCGGGGAGCGACCTGTGGACCACGACGTGTACGACGGTGACGTGTACGACGGTGCCGACGCGTCCGGCGTGTACAACGGCATGGCGGCCACCACGCTGAACGGCGTGGCCTGGCAGAAGAGCCGGCACAGCAACTCGCAGGGATCCTGCGTGGAGTTCGCCCGGCTGCCCGGCGGGGACGTGGCGGTGCGCAATTCCCGCTTCCCCGACGGTCCCGCACTCGTCTACACGCGTGCGGAGATCGAGGCGATGCTGCTGGGTGTGAAGGACGGCGAGTTCGACCACCTGGTCGCCGGCTGACGGCTGACGGCTGCCGACAGACGGCTGACGGTCCGGTCGGCCGCTGCTCCACACGACGGTCGGACGCGCGCCGCGTCCGTGACACCCGGTGCTCCCGAGGCCCCCGGGGCCCCTGAGGCCCCTGAGGCCCCTGAGGCCCAAGAGTCCATGACGCGCGTAGAACGGCGGCGCGACGATGCCCTGCCCTACGTCACCCGGGGAGCCCGCGCGGACCGTCGCCGGGACAGGGCAGGCGGAACAGGGCCCACACGACCTTGCCGTGCAGCGCGCCCGCCAGCGGGTGCCAGCCCCAGCCGTCGCTGAAGGAGTCGACGAGGAAGAGGCCCCGCCCCGATTCGGCGGCGCAGTCGTCCGAGTCGCGGGCGACGGGGCTGTCGTGGCTGGGGTCGCGCACCGCGCACACCAGCCGCTCCGTCCACCGCATCAGGTGGAGCCGGACGGGCGGCTCCTGGTCGCACAGGCGGGGCGCGTCGGCCGGCAGTGCGTGCCGCAGGGCGTTGGTGACCAGCTCGGACACCACCAGGCGCACGTCGTCGAACCGGTCGCCGAGTTCCCACTGGTCCAGCGTGGCGCGGGTGAACCTCCGGGCGTCGCGCACCGCTTCGTAGCGGGCGGGAAGGGCGCAGGAGGCGGCGTCGGACACGGCCGCGGGGTCCAGTGGTGGAAGGCCCTGCCGTAACGGCTCGAGCATGGTCGATCCATTCGTCCCCATGCGAGGCACTCCCGGAAATTCGCGGTCCAAGCGAGGCGGCGGTGGTGCGGGACCATGGTTTCGGATGCGTACAGCAGATGCAAGGGCAGATGCACGTGCAGCTGACCGAATTAGACCTGCCCGTACCGGTTGTTGGGCAATTTTTCCGTCATCTCGTTGTCCACTTCCGGCTGTCCTCTTGTCCCCGCTGTGATCCCTCCTGAACGGATTCCTTGGCTTGAATCCATTTCCGTAACCGGGCGAGTACAGCTCGAAGTGTTTTAGTGGCAGACTGCGGCGTCTGGAGACGTTGGGGAGGCTGGCGAACGTGAGCGCGGGAGAGCCGGGATCGGTGGTGCGGCGCATGCTGCTCGGATCACAACTCAGGCGACTGCGTGAGGCGCGGGGGATCACGCGTGAGGCGGCGGGCTACTCGATCCGCGCCTCCGAATCGAAGATCAGCCGGATGGAGCTGGGCCGGGTGAGCTTCAAGACCAGGGATGTCGAGGACCTGCTGACGCTGTACGGCATCACGGACGAGCAGGAGCGCGCCTCGTTGCTCTCCCTCGCCAAGGAGGCCAACGTCGCGGGCTGGTGGCACAGTTACTCGGACGTGCTGCCGAGCTGGTTCCCGACCTACGTGGGTCTGGAGGGCGCGGCCTCGCTGCTGCGGGCGTACGAGGTGCAGTTCGTGCACGGTCTGCTGCAGACCGAGCAGTACGCGCGCGCGGTCGTCCGGCGCGGCATGAAGGGGGCGAGCGAGGAGGACGTCGAGCGGCGGGTGGCGCTCCGTCTGGAACGGCAGAAGTACCTGGTCTCCGAGAACGCCCCGGAGTTCCACGTGGTCCTCGACGAGGCCGCGCTGCGGCGCCCTTACGGCGACCGGGACGTGATGCGCGGTCAGCTCCAGCACCTGATCGACGTCTCCGAGCACCCCAATGTGCGGTTGCAGGTGGTGCCGTTCGGCCTGGGCGGGCACTCCGGGGAGTCCGGCGCCTTCACCATCCTCAGCTTCCCCGAGTCCGACCTGTCGGACGTGGTCTACCTGGAGCAGCTGACCAGCGCGCTGTACCTGGACAAGCCCGAGGACGTGGCCCAGTACGAGAACGCGCTCAAGGAGCTCCAGCACGACAGTCCGGGCCCGTCGGAGAGCCGGGACCTTCTCCGTGGACTCCTCCAACTCTCCTGAAACATAAGTACGATGACGTGTGATCAGACCATCGGGTCGATTCGGGGCCGGCTCCGGCAGCGAGGGATTGAGGGATCACATGTCGTCGTACTTCACCGACCTGGCACAGCAGTACATCGACGGTGAGTGGCGCCCGGGCACCGGCTCCTGGGACATCATCGACTTCAACCCGTACGACGACGAGAAGCTGGCCTCGATCACCATAGCCACGGTCGGCGAGGTCGACGAGGCGTACCGGGCGGCGGAGCGGGCCCAGAAGCAGTGGGCGGCCACCAACCCGTACGCCCGCCGGGCGGTGTTCGAGAAGGCGCTGAGACTGGTCGAGGAGCGCGAGGAGGAGATCTCCGAGGCGATCGTCGCCGAGCTCGGCGGCACCCGGCTGAAGGCCGCGTTCGAGCTGCACCTGGCCAAGGAGTTCCTGCGGGAGGCCGTGCACCTGGCGCTGCGCCCCGAGGGCCGGATCATCCCCTCGCCGGTGGACGGCAAGGAGAACCGCGTCTACCGCGTGCCGGTCGGCGTGGTCGGCGTGATCAGCCCCTTCAACTTCCCCTTCCTGCTGTCGCTGAAGTCGGTCGCCCCGGCGCTCGCGCTCGGCAACGCCGTGGTGCTCAAGCCGCACCAGAACACGCCGATCGTGGGCGGCTCCCTGATCGCGAAGATCTTCGAGGACGCGGGTCTGCCCGGCGGCCTGCTGAACGTCGTCATCACCGACATCGCGGAGATAGGGGACGCCTTCCTGGAGCACCCGGTCCCCAAGGTCATCTCCTTCACCGGCTCGGACAAGGTCGGCCGGCACGTCGCCACGGTGTGCGCCTCCCTCTTCAAGCGCTCGGTGCTCGAACTGGGCGGCAACAGCGCCCTGGTGGTGCTCGACGACGCCGACGTGGACTACGCCGTGGACGCGGCCGTCTTCAGCCGCTACGTGCACCAGGGCCAGGTCTGCATGGCGGCCAACCGGGTGCTGGTGGACCGCTCGGTGGCCGACGCGTTCACCGAGAAGTTCGTCGCCAAGGTCCGGTCGCTGAAGGCCGGTGACCCGCGGGACCCCTCGACCGTGATCGGCCCGGTGATCAACTCGCAGCAGGCGGACTCCCTGACGGGAGTCGTCGAGCAGGCGATCGCCGAGGGCGCGACCGCCCTGGTGCGGGGCGAGCGGACCGACAACCTGGTCGAGCCGTCCGTGCTCACCGGCCTCCCGGCCGACTCGGCGCTGCTGCGGCAGGAGGTCTTCGGCCCGGTCGTCTTCCTCGTCCCGTTCGACGGCGAGGAGGAGGCCGTCCGCCTGGTCAACGACAGCCCGTACGGGCTCAGCGGGGCCGTGCACACGGGGGACGTGGAGCGGGGCGTGCGGTTCGCCCAGCAGATCGACACCGGCATGTTTCACGTCAACGACGGCACCGTGCACGACGAGCCCATCGTCCCGTTCGGCGGCGAGAAGCACTCGGGCCTCGGCCGGCTGAACGGCGACACCATGCTGGACGCCTTCACCACCACGAAGTGGATCTCGGTGCAGCACGGCCGGAGCGGCTTCCCGTTCTGACGCGTCCTGACGCGTCCTGACGCGTTCTGGCGCGCTCGTGCGTTCTGACGGGCCGTTCCGGAGTTCCACCCGACCGGTCCCACCGCCCCGGGCCATCGAGGACAGAAGCTGACCTCGATGGCCCGTAGCGTCCTTCGTGTCAGGCGGCAGGAACACCTGCACCCGAACGACGGAAGGCGGACGGACATGGTCACGCACGTGGGACCCGAGGAGCGCGGCGACGAGCGGGGGGCGCTGCTGGCCTTCGTCGCCGAGCAGCGCGGCGGCATCCGGAGGGCTCTGCTGGGGCTGAGCGACGAGCAGGCGTCGTCCCGCCCCAGCGCGAGCGAGCTGTCCCTGGCCGGGCTGCTCAAGCATGTCGCCGAGGTCGAGCAGGGGTGGATCGCCCGGGCGAAGGGCGAACCGCCGGCGGTTCACCGGGACGAGTCGAACTGGCACGAGTGCTTCCGGCTGGTCGGCGACGAGACCGTGCGGGACCAGCTCGCGTACTACGAGAAGGTGGCCGCGGAGACGGAGGCGTTCATCCGGTCCGTCCCCAGCCTCGACGACACCTTCCTGCTGCCGAAAACGTCCTGGAACCCGAAGGAGGAGTGGCTGTCGATGCGCTGGCTGTGTCTGCACCTGATCCGCGAGACCGCCCGTCATGCGGGCCACGCCGACATCATCCGCGAGTCCCTGGACGGCGCGACCGCCTTCGCGCTGGTGGCGCGGGAGCAGGGCGGCGACCTGGGGTGAACCCCGGCGTCCTACGCTGGGCGCATGTCAGCGATCCGTCTCCTCGTGCTCGGCGCGGTGCGCCAGCACGGGCGGGCCCACGGCTACCAGGTCCGCAACGACCTCGAGTACTGGGGCGCGCACGAGTGGTCCAACGCCAAGCCCGGCTCGATCTACCACGCCCTGAAGCAGATGGCGAAGCAGGGACTGCTCCACGCGCACGAGACCGCCCCCTCCACGGCGGGTGGTCCGCCGCGCACCGAGTACGAGATCACCGAGGCGGGGAACGAGGAGTTCTACGCGCTGCTGCGCGCGGCCCTGGTCGACTTCGACCTGCGGATGGACGTGAAGTCGGCGGCCGTCGGCTTCATCGTCGACCTGCCGCGCCAGGAGGCGGTGGCGCTGCTCCGGGAGCGGATCCGGAAGATCGAGGAGTGGCGGGCCACGGTCAGCGGGGAGTACCTGCCGGCGGGCGGCCCCGACGAGCTCGGGCACATCGGCCAGATCATGCGGCTCTGGGACAGCTCGGCCGAGGCCGAGGCGGTGTGGGCCCGTGAGCTGATCGAGAAGATCGAGTCCGGTGCCTACACCTTCAGCGGCGAGGGCGAGCCGTTCGTCGCCGTCCTGGCCGACGGCCAGGAGAACCCGTACGGGCCGGGCGAGCCCCATCCGGGGGACGCGCGCTGACGGACCCCCGGCCCGGCGCCCGGTGAGACCGCCGGAGCACCGAGCCGAGTAATCAAGTTTGACGAGTTGCGCGGGCGGGCACTACCGTCGCGGGCTCGTAGTCAAGTTTGACTAGCGAAGGAGGTAGTCTCGGTGTCAGTGGCCGACACGGTGATCACCGTGGAACAGGCACGCAAGACGTACGGCGGGAAGGGCGCACGGGGTGCCGCCCCCGCCCTGGACGGCCTCGACCTCACGGTGGCGCGGGGCACCGTGCACGGCGTGCTGGGACCGAACGGCGCGGGCAAGACCACCCTGGTGCGCATCCTGGCCACCCTGCTGCGCCCCGACGCGGGCCGCATCGAGGTGGCGGGCCACGACGTGGTGCGCGAGGCGTACGCCGTGCGGCTGCGCATCGGACTGCTCGGCCAGCACGCGGCGCTCGACGAGGAACTGGGCGGGCGGCAGAACCTGGAGCTGTTCGGCCGGCTGCACCACCTGGGCGCACGGCGGGCCCGCGCGCGGGCCGGTGAACTGCTCGAACGGTTCGACCTGACCCGCACCGGCCGCAAGGCGGTGAGCCAGTACAGCGGGGGCATGCGGCGCCGCCTGGATCTCGCCGCGTCCCTGATCACCGAGCCCGAGGTGCTGTTCCTGGACGAGCCGACGACCGGGCTGGACCCCCGCGGGCGGGCCGAGGTGTGGCAGTCGGTCCGCTCCCTGGTGGGCGGGGGCACCACGGTGCTGCTCACCACCCAGTACCTGGAGGAGGCCGACCAGCTCGCGGACCGCATCTCGGTCGTCGACGCCGGCCGGGTCATCGCCGACGGCACGGCCGACGAGCTGAAGGCGGCCGTCGGCGGCGACCGCATCGACGTCGTCCTGCGCGACGCCGGACAGCTCGGCGCCGCCTCCGCCCTGCTCCCCGCGGCGCCCGGGGCGGTCACGGTGGACGCAGACCGCCGCCTGCTCAGCGCCCCCGTCACCGACCGCATGGCGGCGCTGACGGGCGTGGTCCGTGCCCTGGCGGAGGCGGGCATCGAGGCCGAGGACATCGCCCTGCGCAGGCCCACGCTGGACGAGGTGTTCCTGCACCTGACCGGGCCCGGCGACCGAGTGGAGGAGCCCGCGTGATCGCCTACGCACTGACCGACTCCTGGACCATGACCCGCCGCGAGCTCGCCCGCTGGGGACGCCGGCCGGTCGCGGTCGTGGTGAACCTGGTCTTCCCGGTGATGCTGCTGCTGATGTTCGGCTACCTGGTCGGCGGCGGCCGGGGCGTCGACGGCAGCTACCTGGACTTCCTCCTGCCCGGCATGCTCGCCCTCACCATGGCCTTCGGCCTGGAGGGCACGATGGTCGCCGTCACCCAGGACCTCGACAAGGGCGTCGTCGACCGCTTCCGTTCCCTGCCGATGGCCAACGGTGCCGTCCTGGTGGGCCGTTCCGCCGCCGACATGCTCCAGTCCGTGCTCGGCCTGGCGGTGCTCCTGACCGTCGCCGCCGCGCTCGGCTGGCGCCCCCACGGCGGCCCGGCGGCCTTCCTGACCGCCGTGGGGCTGCTCCTGCTGCTCCGCTTCGCCATGCTGTGGATCGGCATCCACCTGGCCCTGGTGGCCGGCCGGCCCGAGATGGTGCAGGCCGTGCAGATCCTGGTCTGGCCGGCCGGGTTCCTGTCCACCGCGTTCGCCTCGCCCGGGTCCATGCCCGGCTGGCTCGGCACCCTGGTCCAATGGAACCCGATCTCCCACACCGCCGAGGCCGCGCGCGGCCTGTTCGGCCCGGCCGGGGAGTCCGGACACGTGGGGGCCGCCGCCGTCTGGCCGCTGGTCCTGCTCGCGGTGTTCTTCCCGCTCGCGGTACGGAGGTTCGCGCGGCTCAGCCGCTAGAGGGAGGCCGCCACGTGCCTCCTCCTAGTGGTGGAAGCCCGTGGCGGCGTTCCTGTCCTGGACCAGCGGGTGCTGCTGCCGGCGCAGTTCCGGCAGCAGCCGGGCCAGGTCCTGGGCGAACAGGTCGGCGAGGTCCTCGGAGAAGCCGTTGCGGCACACCACCCGCAGCACCGACAGGTCCTCGCGGTTCGCCGGGAAGGTGTACGCGGGCACCAGCCAGCCGTTCTCCCGCATCCGCCGGGACACGTCGAAGACGTCGAACGCCGTGACGTCCGGCGCCGTGGTGAAGGCGAAGACGGGCAACTCGTCGCCCCGCGTGAGCAGCCGGAAGTCGCCGAGCGCCTCGATGCGTGCGGCCAGCCCCGTGGCCACGTCCCGCGCGGCCTGCTGCACGGCCCGATAGCCCTCCCGGCCCAGCCGCAGGAACGTGTAGTACTGCGCCACCACCTGCGCGCCGGGCCGGGAGAAGTTCAGGGCGAAGGTCGGCATGTCGCCGCCGAGGTAGTTGACCCGGAACACCAGCTCCTCCGGCAGGGTCTCCGCGTTCCGCCACAGGGCCCAGCCGACGCCCGGGTAGA
Source organism: Streptomyces sp. SID14436 (assembly GCF_010548465.1). GTDB lineage: Bacteria > Actinomycetota > Actinomycetes > Streptomycetales > Streptomycetaceae > Streptomyces. The sequence continues at coordinate 40,344 of NZ_JAAGMD010000675.1, forward strand.
CCAGCCCGTACTTGTGCCCGGAGGTGTTGATGGACGACACGCGCGGGAGGCGGAAGTCCCACACCAGGTCCTCGTCGACGAAGGGCGCGACCATGCCGCCCGACGCCCCGTCGACGTGCACCGGGATGTCGAGGCCGGTGCGTTCCTGGAGTTCGTCCAGCGCAGCGCACAGGTCCGCGATCGGTTCGTAGGACCCGTCGAAGGTGGACCCCAGGATGCCGACCACCCCGATGGTGTTCTCGTCGCACAGCTCGGCCGCGGCCCGCGGGTCCAGGTGGTACCGGTCGCCCTCCATGGGCACCTGCCGGGCCTCCACCTCCCAGAAGGTGCAGAACTTCTCCCAGCAGACCTGGACGTTGACGCCCATCACGAGGTTCGGCCGGACGTCCCGGGACGGGTACCGGTCGGCGTTGCGTTTGGCCCAGCGCCGCTTCATCGCCATCCCGGCGAGCATGCACGCCTCGCTCGAACCGGTCGTCGAACAGCCGACGGCCGCCGAGGGGTCGGGCGCGTTCCACAGGTCGGCGAGCATCGCCACGCAGCGCCGCTCCAGCTCGGCGGTGCGCGGGTACTCGTCCTTGTCGATCATGTTCTTGTCGCGGCACTCGCCCATCAGGCGGCCGGCCTCCGGCTCCATCCAGGTGGTGACGAAGGTGGCCAGGTTCAGCCGGGCGTTGCCGTCCAGCATCAGCTCGTCGTGCACCAGCTGGTACGCCGTCGCGGGCGCCATGGGCGGGCCGGGCATCCGGTGCTTGGGCGGCGCCTGGGTCATGTCCCCGACCGGGTTCGCCGGACCCAGGAAGGGATTGACGGACAGGGGACGCTCTTCGTCGTGCTGGCGGCCGTCGTGCAGCGGCATGGATACCTCCGGGTCGTGGGGTCAACGGGAGACGGGGACGGTGCAGGGGCGGGGGAAGGGGCCGCGGGGCCGGCCGGTGCCGGACGGCGGCCGGGAGGGGGCGGGTGGGGCCGGGGGTCACCGCACGGCCGTCCCGTCCGGCCGCAGCTGCATCTGCGGACGGCCCGTCACCAGCAGCCAGGCGGGCAGCGAGGCGAAGCAGAGCAGCGCGATGATCCCCGGCGAGGAGACCAGGACGGCGGCGACGAACAGGCTCACCCAGCCCTGCCGGGTGATGGCCAGCAGCACCCCCAGCACCGCCGCGGACACCCCGACCGCCGGGTGGACCCCTGGCACCAGGGCGTGCGCGCACAGTCCGAGCGAGGTCCCGACGAACACCGCCGGAAAGATCCGCCCACCCCGGAAGCCGCAGGACGCGGCGACGAGCAGGGCCGCCAGCTTCACCACCGTCATGACGGCGAACTCGCCCGCCGTCCAGCCGTCGGGGTCGCCCGCCAGCTCCGCGATCTCGTCCAGACCCTTGAACAGCGTCAGATGGCCGCCCACGGCCGCCAGGGCGGCCAGCACGACCCCGCCCGTCGGCAGCATCAGCATCGGGTGCCGCAGCCTCGCGAAGCCCCGGTGGACGTAGGGGAAGGCGCGCACCGCGGCCATGCCGAGCAGCGCGCCGACGGAGGCGACGGTGAGCGCGGCGAGCAGATCGGTCCAGCCGGGATGACCGAAGGAGGGCAGGTGCAGGTCGAAGTTGGGCCGGGACACCAGGGTGACGGTGAGCGCGCCCGCGGCCGCCGCGGTCAGCGGGGCGAAGACGCCGTCCCAGAGCTTCCCCTTCATGGGCTGCCCGGCCAGCGCCTCGGAGATGATCAGCGCGGCGGCCACCGGCGTCCCGAACAGCGCGCCGATCGTCGCCGCCTCCGCGAGGGCCGCCCAGCTGCGTTCCGGGGCCTGCGGGAAGGCCCGCAGCCCGGCCCAGACGGCCAGGGAGACGTTCACGGCGATGATCGGGTTCTCGGGGCCCAGGCTCGGCCCGCCCGCCAGCATCAGGGCGGTCGCCAGCAGCAGCCCCGGCAGGGCGGCCGGCGGCAGCACGGGGGCGTCGAGTCCGGTGGTGGCGGGATCGGGACCCGCGTGCCCGGGGACCTTCCACACCACCAGCCCCACGGCGATGCCGGTGGCGACGAGCATCACGGACATCCACAGCACGGAGTACCGGCCGACCCCGAGCGCGTCGGGCACCGTCCGCCACAGCACGTCCTGGAGCTCCCCGGCCCCGGCGTCCACCCCCACCAGCAGCAGGCTCGCCGTCACGCCCACGAGCAGCGCCGGGAGGATGGAGGGCAGCAGGGCACGGGCCGGCGTCGCCGGAGCGGTGGAGGGTGCCTCGGGGGCGCTGTCCTGGGCCACGCCGACACGATAGACGGGTGAAAGCCGCAAAACGTGACGAAACGGGCGTCTTGCACGGGGCGGACGCACCGGCTTGCACCTCACCCGACGTGAGGAACCAGTCTGGAGCGCGTACCGAGAAGGGAGCGGAAGTGAGCTACTCCGTGGGACAGGTCGCCGGATTCGCCGGGGTCACCGTGCGCACGCTGCACCACTACGACGAGATCGGCCTGCTCGCCCCGAGCGGGCGCAGTCACGCGGGTCACCGGCGCTACAGCGACGCCGACCTCGACCGGCTGCAGCAGATCCTGTTCTACCGGGAGCTCGGCTTCCCGCTCGACGAGGTCGCCACCCTGCTCGACGACCCGGACGCGGACCCGCGCGCGCACCTGCGCCGCCAGCACGAGCTGCTGTCCGGCCGGATCGAGAAGCTGCAGAAGATGGCGGCGGCCGTGGAGCACGCCATGGAGGCACACCGCATGGGCATCAACCTCACGCCCGAGGAGAAGTTCGAGGTCTTCGGGGACCACGACCCCGAGCAGTACGAGGAGGAGGTGCGGGATCGCTGGGGCGGCACCGACGCCTACCGCCAGTCCAAGGAACGGGCCGCCTCCTACACCAAGGAGGACTGGCTGCGCATCCAGCGCGAGGGCGACGAGCTCACCCGGCGCTTCGTGGCCCTCATGGAGGCCGGTGAACCGGCCGACTCCGAGGCGGCGATGGACATCGCCGAGGACCACCGCCGGTGGATGTCGCGCAACCACTACGACTGCGACCACGAGATGCACACGTGCATCGGCGAGATGTACGTCTCGGACGAGCGGTTCACGCGGTCCATCGACCGGGCCCGGCCCGGGCTCGCCGCCTACGAGCGGGACGCGATCCTCGCCAACGCCCTCCGGCACACCCCCTGAGCACCGGGTCCGGGGCCGGCGCGGCGCCCTGAGGGGGCCGGCGAAAGCCCCGGGGGTCCGCAAGGAACCCGGGGCAGGGCCGCCGCGTTGAGACAACGTTGGTACTTTGGGCGCGCCGCCCGGCCCCCTCACCTCAGAAGCCAGGAGCCCCAGCCCCGTGACGACCCTTGCGCTCGGCCCCGAGTGGCTGAGCCCGGACTACTTGATCAGTACGTTCAGCCTGCCCGGCATCCTGCTGATCGTCTTCGCCGAGTCCGGTCTCTTCGCCTTCCTGCCCGGTGACTCCCTGCTGTTCACGGCGGGCCTCTTCGTAGCCGAGGGCACCTACATCAGTCAGCCGCTGTGGCTGGTGTGCACGCTGATCGTGCTGGCCGCGGTCATCGGTGACCAGGTCGGCTACATGATCGGCAAGTTCTTCGGGCCGAAGCTGTTCAACCGCCCCAACTCCAAGCTCTTCAAACAGGAGAACCTGGAGAAGGCCCACGAGTTCATGGAGAAGTACGGCCCCAAGGCGATCGTCCTGGCCCGCTTCGTGCCGATCGTGCGGACCTTCGCCCCGATCGTGGCCGGCGCCGGCCGGATGAAGTACCGCACCTTCGTGACGTACAACATCGTCGGCGGCATCCTGTGGGGCTGCGGCGTCACCATGGCGGGCTACTGGCTCGGCCAGATCGACGTGATCAAGGAGAACGTGGAGCCGATCCTCGTCCTGATCGTCTTCCTCTCCGTGGTCCCGATCATCGTCGAGTACCTGCGCGAGCGGGCCAAGAAGAAGCGCGCCGCGGCCGAGGAGGATCCGGCCGCCGCACAGCACCCCCAGGTGCCGCCCATGGACGACGCCACGACCCAGCTGCGCCGCATCGCCCCCGACGACCGCGGCCCCCAGCAGACGGCCCCGCACGCCCCCCGCACCCAGCAGGCCGCGCCCGGTCCCTACGGCGGCCCGGCCCACGGCAGCGCTCCCCACGGCAACGCTCCCTACGGAGGCGGGCCCTACGGCAACCAGCCGCCCCAGGGCCACCAGGGCGCGTCGCCGCAGCAGGCCCCGCAGCCGTACGGCAACGGGCAGTACCCGCCGCAGAACCACCCGGGCCAGGCACCCGGCCAGGGGCACGGACAGCGCCCCCAGCAGCCGTACAACCAGGGCTACTGAGCCCCGGCCGGACGCGGGGCAGGATCAGAAGCCCCGCGTCCGCTTCGCCGCCCTGCGCTTCTCCGCGGAGCCGATCCGCAGGAAGAGCCGCGAGATCTCCGCACCGAGGTTCACCCCGATCGCGATGGCCATGGCGAGCGCCACGGCCTTCGTGAGGGACGCCAGCCCGGTGTCGACCTCGTTCTGCGCGATGGCCAGCAGACCGAAGTAGGTCGCGGAACCGGGCAGCAGCGGGCCGATCGCCGCCGTCGTGTAGGGCAGTGCCGACGCGAACCGGTAGCGGGACAGCAGCTGCCCGAACAGGCCCACCACCCCGGCCGCCACGGCCGTGGACGCCACCGGCGAGATGCCGCCCGTGTGGTGCATCGCGCCGTACACCACCCAGGCCACCCCGCCGTTGAGGGTCACCGCCAGCACCGTCGCGCGTTCCTGCTGGAGCAGCACGGCGAAGGCCAGGGACAGCATCATCGACGCGGCGATCTGGATCAGCGGCCGCTCCTCCAGGCCGAGCTTCGCGTCCGGGTTCAGCCCGGCGCCCAGCTGCACGCCGAAGTACAGCACCACCAGCACGCCGGCGACGATGCCGACGAAGAAGTACAGGACCTCCAGCAGCCGGGCGGAGGCGGTGATGTAGAAGCCCGTCAGGCCGTCCTGCACGCCGGCCACCAGGGCCCGCCCGGGCAGCAGCGCGAACAGCCCACCGGTGATCACCGCGGACGCCTTCACGTTCACGTGGGCGAGGGTGAGCGCGACCCCGATCGCCGCCGGGGGCATCGCGGCCACGGTGAACTGGTAGAACTCCGGCAGCCCGCGCCCGGCGCACAGCCAGGCCAGCCGGTCGCCGAGCATGGCGCCGATCGCGGCGGCGACGAACACCAGGAAGCCACCGCCGACGAGCACCGACGCGGATCCGGCGAGCAGCCCGCTCGCCGCGGTCAGGGCCCAGCCGGGGTAGGGGTGCCGGTTGCGGCGGATCTCCGCCAGCCGCCGGTAGGCCTCCTCCAGGGACACGTGCGTCTCGTCGTCGCTGAGGTCGTCCACCAGCTGGTAGACGGCCGCCAGCCGGGTGTAGTCGGTGCCCCGGCGGCGCACCGTGCGGGAGGCGGTCACGGGGTCGTCCACGAGGGACGGCTGGTGGGAGATCGACAGCAGGGTGAACGTGACGTTCGGCTCGCAGCGGTCCAGGCCGTAGGAGCGGCACACGGCGAACATCGCCGCCTCCACGTCCTCGGCCCCCTCACCGCCCGCGAGCAGCAGCTCCCCGATACGCAGCGTCAGGTCGAGCACGCGCGGCACGGCCGGGCCGCTCTCGTCGTCCGGCCGCTGCAGGGGCTCGGGTGCCGGGCGCTCGGTCACCGGCATGCGCAGCATCGTGCGCATCCGGTCCTGCCAGGGCACGTCCTTGAGGCTGACGACGGGGACCCCGCTGGGCGGGGTGAAGACCGGCGGCGCCTGCCGGGCGCGGTAGGTGCTCGGCGGATTGAACGCCGACCCCTCCGTGTCGGCCGGCGGCTGCGGCGTCACGTCCAGGCCCGTCGGCAGGGCGAACTCGGACGTGGCCTCCGACTCCGTCCCCGTCCGGCCCGCCTTCGGCACGGCCAGCCCCTCGGGAACGGCGAACTCGCTGGTCGTCGACGACTCCGGCTCGGCCGGCACCCCCCGCCCCGAAGGGGGGAGGAAACCACTCCTCGCCTCGTCCGACTGCGGCTTGCGGTCCTCCGCGTCCCTCACGTGTGCAGCGCTCCCTGTACGACACCGTCCGTAAGCCTGCCCCGTAGGTCCTCAGTATGCGCACGGACACACCAACGGGCCGCACGCAAGGGCGTACGGCCCGTCGGACGACGAAAGGCGGGAGCTCAGTGGCCGCCCTGCTCCTCGAAGCGCTTGTAGGACCGCTCGATCTCGGCCTCGGCGTCCGTGCGGCCCACCCAGTTGGCCCCCTCGACCGACTTGCCCGGCTCCAGGTCCTTGTAGACCTCGAAGAAGTGCTGGATCTCCAGGCGGTCGAACTCCGACACGTGGTGGATGTCGCGCAGGTGCTCCACGCGCGGGTCCGTCGACGGCACGCACAGCAGCTTGTCGTCGCCACCGGCCTCGTCCGTCATCCGGAACATGCCGATCGCACGGCAGCGGATCAGACAGCCCGGGAACGTCGGCTCGTCCAGGATGACCAGCGCGTCCAGCGGGTCGCCGTCCTCGCCGAGGGTGTTCTCGACGAAGCCGTAGTCGGTCGGGTAGGCGGTCGAGGTGAAGAGTCGACGGTCCAGGCGGATCCGACCCGTCTCGTGATCCACCTCGTACTTGTTCCGCGAACCCTTCGGGATCTCGATCGTGACGTCGAACTCCACCGGTGGCTCCTCCATGATCAACACATAGTTCTGGTGGTTAAGTGTCCCTCACGCAGATGTGTGATCGCGAAAGGGGCTGGTGGTCGTGCCAGAGCTGAGGCCTTGGCGGGCCGCGAGACCGCACGTCGTGCGGATCGCGGGTGCCGTACGACCGCGGATGACACGGGCGGCGGCCGCCGTACGACCGCGTCTCACGCGCGTCGTCGCCGCCGCCACACCGCGCCTGACGCGCTCGAACCGGCCGGGATCGCCGCAGGTCGCGCGGGTCACACGGCCGAGGACCTGGCAGTTCACCGCCACCGCCGCCACCGCCGGTCTGGCGCTGGCCGCCGGGGTGGTGACCGCCGCGGGCCCCTGGGACTCCACCGGCCAGCGTACGGCGGAGCGGGACCGCGCCGTGGCCCTGCAAGCCGCGCGTGGCACAGATCACGGAGCTCCGCGCGGCAACGCCGGCACCCCGCCCCGCGGGCCCGACGCGCGGCCCGGTGCCGCCTCCGTGCTCGCCGGGCTCGGCGGCACCGCCACCACCGGCCGCCCGGCACCCACCGGCAAGGCGCTCACCACCGTCCTCGGCCCGCTCCTCAAGGACCCGGTCCTGGGCCGGACCTCGGCCGCCGTCGTCGACGTGGCCACCGGCAAGCGCCTGTACGGCAGCGGCTCCGGCGACGCCCTGACGCCCGCCTCCACCACCAAGATCGCCACGGCGGTGGCCGCGCTGTCCGCGCTCGGCGCCGACCACCGCCTCACCACCCGCGCCGCCTACGAACCCGACACGAAAGAGGTCGTCCTGGTCGGCGGCGGCGACCCCACCCTCACCGCCCGCAAGGACGCCCGGGGCTCGGCCAGCCTGCGCGACCTCGCCGCCCGCACCGCCGCTGCCCTGGCCCGGCGCGGTGTGCGCGAGGTGACCCTCTCCTACGACACCACCCTGTACAGCGGGCCTGAGATCCACCCGATCGGGGTCAACGGCAACCTCGCCGAGGTCGGCCCCCTGATGGCCGACGAGGCCCGCACCGACGACTCCAGCAGCGGCCCGGTCCGCCGCATCCCCGACCCGGCCCCGGACGCCGCCCGGAAGTTCGGCGGCTTCCTCGCCGACCACGGCATCAAGGCGTCACCGCCCGGCCCGTCGAAGTCGACGACCCGCGCCAGCACCCTCGCCACCGTCTCCTCGCCCCCGCTGTCCGTCCTCGCCGAGCGCATGCTGACCAACAGCGACAACGACATCGCCGAGGCCCTCGCCCGCCACACCGCGCTCGCCACCGGCCGGCCCGCCGACTTCGACGGAGCCGGTGCGGCCGTCACCGCACAGCTCAAGAAGCTGGGGCTGCCCGTGAAAGGCGCCGTCTTCAAGGACGGCAGCGGTCTCGACCGCCGCGACCGGCTCTCCGCCGACCTGCTCACCGCCCTGCTGGTGAAGGCCGGCGAACCCGCCCACCCCGAGCTGCGCCCCGCCCTCACCGGGCTGCCGGTGGCCGGTTTCACCGGCACCCTCACCGGCCGCTACGCCGACGGCGCGGCCGGCGTCGTCCGGGCCAAGACGGGCACCCTCACCGGCGTCAACGCCCTGGCGGGCACTGTCGTCGACCGGGACGGACGGCTGCTGGCCTTCGCCTTCCTGGCGAGCGGCACCACCGGCCAGAGCGCCGCCGAGACCGTCCTCGACAAGGCGGCCACGGCGCTCGCCTCCTGCGGCTGCCGGTGACCGCCGGGCGCCCGGCACCCGCGCGGGTACGGCCGTTCCGCCGACTCGCCGCCCTGCCGTCGGCCGTGCCCCTCACGTACCGTTGACCCATGACGAGCATCGGTGGTGCTGCCTCTTCCGGGATGGTCGACTGGAATCTCGCGGTCGCGACCGCGACCCGGCTCATGCGGCCGGGCCCCGACGTGACCCGCGACGAGGCCCGGGCCGTTGTCGCGGAGCTGCGCCGGCACGCGAAGTCCTCGGAGGAACACGTCCGGGGCTTCACCCGGCTCGGCACCGAGGAGACCCACGACACCCCTGTCCTCGTCGTCGACCGCCCCGGCTGGGTCCGGGCCAACGTCGCCGGCTTCCGTGAACTGCTCAAACCCCTCCTGGACAAGATGCAGGAGCGGCGCGGCAGCAACCCGGGCAACGCGGTGCTCGGCGCCGTCGGCGGCAAGGTCACCGGCGTCGAACTGGGCGTCCTGCTGTCCTTCCTCGCCTCCCGCGTCCTCGGCCAGTACGAGACCTTCGCCCCCGCCTCCCGCGACCTCCCCGCGGGCGAGAACGGCGGCGGCCGGCTGCTGCTCGTCGCCCCCAACGTCGTCCACGTCGAACGCGAACTCGACGTCGACCCGCACGACTTCCGCCTCTGGGTGTGCCTGCACGAGGAGACCCACCGCACCCAGTTCACCGCCGTGCCCTGGCTGCGCGACCACCTCGAGGGCGAGATCCAGTCGTTCCTCGGGGAAACCGACGTCGACCCCATGACCGTGCTGGAACGTCTCCGCGAGGCGGCGCAGACCCTCGTCGGCGGCCGTCCGGAGGGCGAGGAGGACGACGGCGGGCGCTCCCTGGTGGAGATCGTGCAGACCCCGGCCCAGCGCGAGATCCTCGGCCGCCTCACCGCGGTGATGTCCCTGCTGGAGGGCCACGCCGACTTCGTGATGGACGGCGTGGGGCCCGAGGTGGTGCCGAGCGTCGCGGAGATCCGGGAGAAGTTCCAGCAGCGCCGCGCCAAGGGCGCCTCGCGGCTGGACCTGGCCCTGCGCAAGCTGCTCGGCCTGGACGCCAAGCTGCGCCAGTACCGCGACGGGGAGCGGTTCGTGCGCGCCGTCGTCGAGGAGGTCGGCATGGACGGTTTCAACCACGTGTGGACGTCGCCCAACACCCTGCCCACCAAAGCGGAGATCGCCGCCCCGGCGGACTGGATCGCGCGGGTGCACCGCAAGCCGGAGGCGTGAGTTCCGTTCGCTGGTGACGCCGGGGTGACGGCAGAGGGACGCCGGTCCAATCACCCGTCCGAGGGACCGTGTGTCATGGGTAGGCGTGCAATGCTCGGGGAACGCCCCGGTTCTGTCACCATCTACACACTCTGAGTGACCGATCTCGGGTTCACCCCCCGAACCTTCCTGAAGGGAACCGGACATGGGTCCCCATCCTGCGGTCGCGGCGATACGCCTGGCGGTCCGCCGCGTCCTGAACGACGTCCTGGCCGAACACGGCCGCACCCCCGGCCGGTCCGGGCACGAGCGTTCCTCCTCCCCGCTCGTCCTCGTGGCCTGCTCCGGCGGCGCCGACTCCATGGCGCTCGCCTCCGCCCTCACCTTCGAAGCCCCCCGCCTCGGCGTCCGCGCGGGCGGGATCACCATCGACCACGGACTCCAGCCGGGCTCCGACCGACGGGCCGCCGAGGTCGTGCTCCGGATGCGCGAACTCGGCCTCGACCCGGCCGAGTCGGCCGCCGTGCGGGTCGGCCGCGACGGCGGGCCCGAGGCGGCTGCCCGCGACGCGCGCTACGCCGCCCTCG
>NZ_JAAGMD010000701.1 GCF_010548465.1 Streptomyces sp. SID14436
GACCGCAGGTCCACAGCGCGAGGCCAGGCGCCGGGGCCGCAGGTCCACAGCGCAGGGCCAGACGCCGGGGCCGCAGGCCCGGAGCGCGGGCCAGGCGCCGGGAGCGCGGGTCAGGCGTCGGGGCCGCAGAGCCGGGCGAACCGTTCCGCGTCGACGTTGCCGCCGGAGAGGATCACTCCGACCCGCTCCGGGAGCGGCCCGGCCCGGCCGGTGAGCAGGGCGGCCAGCCCGGTCGCGCCGCTCGGTTCCAGGACGGTCTTCAGCCGCTCGAAGGCGAAGCGCATCGCCTCACGGATCTCGTCGTCGCCGACCAGCACGATGCCGTCGAGCAGTCTGCGGTTGACGGAGAACGTCAACTCGCCGGGCGTCTGCAGCGCCTGGCCGTCGGCGATGGTGTGCGGCACCGGGATGCTGACGCGCCGGCCCTCCCGCAGCGACCGCAGGGTGTCGTCCCCGGCGTCCGGCTCGACGCCGATCACCTGGGCCCGGGGGTGCAGTCCCTTCACGGCGGTGGCCGATCCGGCGATCAGTCCGCCGCCGCCGACCGGTGCGATCAGGAGGTCCAGCCCGCCCGTCTCGTCGAGCAGTTCGAGCGCGGCCGTGCCCTGCCCGGCGATGACGTCGGGGTGGTCGTACGGCGGGACGACGGTCAGTCCGCGCTCGATGGCCAGCGTCTCGGCCAGCGCGACGCGGTCGCCGGTGTAGCGGTCGTAGGTGACGACCTCGGCGCCGTACCCCTCGGTGGCCGCCCGCTTGGACCGCGGGGCGTCCTCGGGCATGACGATGAGGGCGGTGGTGCCGAGTTCACGGGCGGCCAGGGCGACGGCCTGGGCGTGGTTGCCGGACGAGTAGGCGGCGATGCCCCGGGACAGCTGTTCCGGGCTGAGGCGGGAGGCGGCGTGGTAGGCACCGCGGAACTTGAAGGCGCCGCCCCGCTGGAAGTTCTCGCACTTCAGGTGCACTTCGGCGCCCACCAGCGCATCTAGGGTGCGGGAGCGCAGGACCGGGGTGCGGTGGGCGACGCCCCACAGGCGCTCCGCGGCATGGCGGACGTCGTCGAGGGTGACGGGCGGGGTGGTGGTCGTCACGCGGTACCTCCGGGTGGGGTGGGGCCGGACGTCCGGGAGTTGCCGCGGGCCCGGGAGAGGTAGGTGTAGGCGGAGGCACGGGAGATGCCGAGCCGGGTGGCGACCTGCTCGACCGCCCTGCGGACGGTGAAGACGCCGCGCTCGTCGAGGTCGCGGAACAGCCGTACCCGCTCGGTGCCGTCCAGTTGCGCCCAGTCGCGGTACCCGTGACACGCCCGGGCGTCGACGAGCGCCTCCACCACGGCGTCGATGCCGTCGGCGAACACGGTCGTCGGGGGATCCGTCCGGCCGCTCGCGGGACCGGCCAGCGCGCCGAGGAGGTGCTGCACCCGGTCGAGCGCGGTGACGTCGACATTGACGCACAGGGCGCCGAACACTGCGCCGGCGGAGTCCCGCAGCAGCATGGTGGAGGACTTCAGCAGTTGCCCGGTCGGGGTGCGGGTGCGGTAGTTGAGGTCGTCGGCCGCCTCGTCGCCGAGGGCGCGCATCCGCAGGCCGATCCCGCTCATCGCCCCGCCCACGGACCGTCCGGTGACCGAGCCGGCCACGGCGACGACCGACTCCTGCGGGCGGCGGTAGTCGTGCAGCACCACCTCGCAGACCGGCCCGAACGTGGCGGCCAGGCCGTCGACGAGGGGGGTCAGCGCGGCGAGGATCGCGTCCCGCTCGGCGGACCGGCTGCGGTCGTCGTCCGGCATGCGCACTCCCTCCGGCGCTCGGCGCTCCCCGGTGCCCCTCATCGGCATCGCCCCGTCCTCCGCGGGCACCCGCTGACGCAGGCCTTCATGGCCAGACTATCCGTCCAACGGCTGGACGAACAGTCCAATCGCGGAACCGCTCGCGTGAATTGTTGCGCGACCAGATGCTTACGCCGCCCTTACACGGGCACGCGGAGTGAAGCCCGAACCGGGCACCTGAACGGAAGGAGATGCCGTGTCGTTCCTCTGGGCCATCATCGCGGGGCTGATCATCGGCCTGCTGGCCAAGCTGGTCGTTCCGGGACGTCAGCCGATCCCGCTGTGGCTGACCGTCATCCTGGGCATCATCGGTGCCGTCGCCGGCAACGGACTCGCGAGCGCGTTCGGCGTGCGGGACACGGGCGGCATCGACTGGATCCGCCACATCTTCCAGATCGGTATCGCGGCCGTGCTCATCGCCCTCATCACCCCCATGTGGGCCCGGCGACGCGCCTGACACCCCCGAGCACAGCCCCGTCCGGCCCCACGGACGGGGCTGTCGCCATGCCGGGCCCCCCTCGACGTCCGCCGGCACACCTCGTGCATGATCGGTGCGGCCCCTCGACCCTGCACGGCGGGGAGGCGTCCACGCGATCGTGAAGGAGATGGCGTTGTCCATCTGGGAGTCACTGGCGGTCTTCGCCGCCGGGATCGGGGCCGGCACCATCAACACCATCGTGGGGTCGGGAACCCTGATCACGTTCCCGGTGCTGCTCGCCACCGGGCTGCCGCCGGTGACGGCCACGGTGTCCAACGCGCTGGGGCTGATCCCCGGATCGGTCAGCGGCGCCATCGGGTACCGGCGGGAACTCGCGGGCCAGCGCCGTCTCGTGCTGCGGCTGGGGATCGCCGCCGCGGCCGGTGGGCTCGCCGGGGCGATGCTGCTGCTCACCCTGCCGTCGACGGCCTTCGAGACGATCGTGCCCGTCCTGGTCGCGCTGGCCCTCGTCCTGGTGGTGCTCCAGCCCCGCATCTCCGCGCGCGTGCAGCGGCACCGCGCCCGCAACGGCACGTCCGCCCGGGCCGACGGCGGCCCCGTCCTCTTCGGCGGGCTCCTCCTCGCGAGCGTCTACGGCGGCTACTTCACGGCGGCCCAGGGGATCATCTACCTCTCCCTGATGGGCATGCTGCTCGACGACACCCTCCAGCGCCTCAACGCCGTCAAGAACGTCCTCGCGGCCGTCGTCAACACCATCGCCGCGCTGTTCTTCCTGTTCGTCGCCGACTTCGACTGGACGGCCGTCCTCCTCATCGCGGTGGGGTCGGCGATCGGCGGCCAGGTGGGCGCGAAGGTCGGGCGGCGTCTCCCGCCGTTCGCGCTGCGCGTCTTCATCGTCGTCGTGGGTTCGCTCGCCATCGTCCAACTGCTCCTGCGCTGACGGACGGCAGCGCACCCGGGGGAGTGCGAGCGCCCCGCCCCGGCCCCCGGGGCTCGTGAACCCGGGGGCCGGCGCGGGGCGCCGACGCAGCGCGCGAGGGGGCCGGTCAGACCCGCTCGCCGCTGCCGACCGGGGTGCCAGGCTTGTGCTCCGGCACCGCCTCGGAGAGCGAGACGGTCAGGTCGCGGCCGCGGGTCTCCTTGATGACGAGCACGGTGACCGCGGTGACCACCGCCGAGGCGCAGAGGTACAGCGCGATGGGCGTGGACGAACCGAAGCGCCGCAGGAGTTCCACGGCGATGATCGGGGCGAGCGCACCGGCCAGGATCGAGGCGAGCTGGGAGCCCACCGACGCCCCGGAGTAGCGGACGTTGGTGTCGAACATCTCGGAGATGAAGGCGGCCTGCGGCCCGTACATCGCGCCGTGCAGCAGCATGCCCACGGTGACCGAGAAGGTGATGACGAGGAACGACTCGGAGTCGACCAGGGAGAAGAAGGCGAACGCCCAGACGGCCATGCCGACCGCCCCGATCAGGGTCACCGGCCGCCGGCCGATCCGGTCGGACAGCGCGCCCCACAGCGGGATGGTGAGGAAGTGGACGGCGGAGGCGATCAGGACGGCGTTCAGCGCGGTGCTCTTCGGCAGGTCCAGGTGGGTGGTGACGTAGACCAGCAGGAAGGACGTCACGATGTAGTACGAGATGTTCTCGCCGAACCGGACGCCGATGGCCCCGAGCACCTCGCGCCAGCTGCGCCGGAACACCTCGATGACGGGCGGCTCCTCCTTGGCGCCCTTGGCGGCCGCCGCCTCGGCCTTGGCCTGGGCGGCGAGGAAGACCGGGGACTCGGACACCGAGACGCGGATCCACAGGCCGATCACGACCAGGACACCGGACAGCAGGAACGGGATGCGCCAGCCCCAGGACTGGAACGCGGCCTCGGACTGCACGGAGGCCAGCACCGCGAGGACGGCGGTGGCCAGCAGGTTGCCGGCCGGGACGCCGCACTGCGGCCAGGAGGCCCAGAAACCGCGGTGCTTGTCGCCCCCGTGCTCGGAGACGATCAGCACGGCACCGCCCCACTCACCGCCCAGCGCGAAGCCCTGGATCAGTCGCAGCACGGTCAGCAGGATCGGGGCGCCCACACCGATGGTGCCGTAGGTGGGCAGCAGACCCATGGCGAAGGTGGCGCCGCCCATCATGAGCAGGCTGAGCACCAGCAGCTTCTTGCGGCCGATCTTGTCGCCGAAGTGCCCGAAGACCATGCCGCCGATCGGCCGGGCCAGGAATCCGATCGCGTACGTCATGAAGGCGAGCAGGGTCCCGACCAGCGGGTCGCTGCTGGGGAAGAACAGGGTGTTGAACACCAGCGCGGCGGCGGATCCGTAGAGGAAGAAGTCGTACCACTCGACGGTCGTGCCGATCAGGCTGGCGCCGACGATGCGGGCGATGCCGGAGCGGGGCTCGCCCTGCTTGGCGGGTGCGGTCTCGGTCATGGGTTCACCGGTTCTCGGATGAGGTGCGGTTGCGGGGACGGTGGGGGCGGGTCAGGGGGACGGTGCGGCGGACGGGCGGTGTCCTGGGCGGTGGGTCAGCCGGCGCTCCAGCCGCCGTCGAGCGGCAGGGAGATGCCGGTGACGTAGCTGCTGTGGCCGGAGCACAGCCACAGCGCGGCGGCGGCGACCTCGTCCGCCTCCAGCAGCCGTTTCACGGGGGAACGGGTCAGCAGCACGGTGGTCAGGACGTCACCGGGGCTGATGCCGTGCGCGGCGGCCTGGTCGCGGATCTGGTTCTCCACCAACGGGGTGCGGACGTAGCCGGGGTTGATGCAGTTGCTGGTGACGCCGTGCGGGGCGCCCTCGATCGCGGCCACCTTGCTCAGCCCCTCCAGGGCGTGCTTGGCGGCGACGTAGGCCGACTTGTAGGCGCTGGCCCGGATGCCGTGCACGCTGGAGATGTTGATCAGCCGGCCCCAGCCGCGCGCGTACATGTGCGGCAGGCTGCGGCGCATCAGCAGGAACGGGGCGGTGACCATCACCTGCTGGATGAGGTCGAACCGGTCCGGCGGGAACTCGGTCAGCGGCGCGACGTGCTGCAGCCCGGCGTTGTTGACCAGGATGTCGACCTCGGCCGGCAGCGCGTCGAGGGCCGTCGGGTCGGCCAGGTCGACGACGTGCGCCTCCCCGCCGATGTCCGCGGCGACCGCCTTGGCCGCGTCGGCGTCCCGGTCGACCACGTGCACCGTGGCACCCGCCGCGGCCAGCGCGGTGGCGCACGCCCTGCCGATGCCGCTGCCGCCCCCGGTGACCAGGGCGGCCCGGGACGTCAGATCGACACCGGCACCGGGCGGCGCCGCAGGGGCGGGAGGAGGGGGGAGTTCGCTTGTCATGGCCGGAAACAGTACGGACACCTGCCCCCCACACCTATGTATGGGACCTACACAGTGGTGGCCCGTTCTGTAGGCGACAGAACCAGGGAACGGGCGATATGGCGGTGATGCGGGCCACACGGCGGCCGTGGCGGGGCGGCCGGGCCGTCGAACGGACCGGGAGGGCCCGCCGCCGAGTCGCCCGCCGCGCACCGCCGTTGCCGGCGGCCGACACCGTCGGCCCGGCGGCGAAACCGACGACGGAACCGGCGGCGAAATCCGGTGCCGTCTCCGGTGGCCCGGTGGCCTGCACGGCGTTTGAATAGGAGTAGTTGACACCCCGCAAGGGGTCGCGCCCCTCCCGGACGAACCTCACCGGCAGGGCGCTCGCACCAAGGGGCGCCCCACCACCCGGTCGTCCGGCACATCCGTCGGCGTCGTGGCCTCGGGCCTCGGCCGCGCGCACCGCGGGCGACAGACCTCACCCGCCCCCACCGGCTCCGACGACACCGGCCGCGGCAGCGGCCTCGACCTCTCCCCCCGACGTCGACGTCGCCCGGGCCGGCGGCACCCGGGCATCCGCACCCTTCCTTCCGTCAGGCACGGCCCCGGGGCGAGCCATGCCCTCCCGACCGGGGACGGGTCCGGGCCGCCGGAGCGGCACAACGACCAGGAAAGGAACCGTGCCATGCCCGTCACCCTGACGGACCACGCCGTTCGCCACACCTCTACCGTCCCCGCGTCCGCGGGATGGGAGATCGACCTCTTCCTCCGCGAGTACGACGGACACACCGGCCCTCCGGGAGGCCGCCGCGCCGTCCTCATGCTGCACGGCCGGAGCGTGCCCGTCCTGGCGGGCTTCGACCTCCGTCACAAGTCGTACAGCTGGGCCGACGCCCTGGCCAAGGCCGGGTACGACGTCTTCCTGATGGATCTTCAGGGGTCCGGACGGTCGCCCAGGCCGAAGATGGACGACCCCTGCAACGTCAACCCGGCCGTCCACGAGAGTCTCCTCACCCCCAACCCGCTCTCCGGCCGGCGTGAGCCCGGCTACCCGTACCAGCTGAACAACTCCCACAGCGACCGGGACGAACTGCACACCGTCGTCGAGTACATCCGCCGCCTGCGCGGGGTGGCGAAGGTCTCCTTCGTGGGGTGGTCCGCGGCCTCGTTCGTGATGGGTCCGTACGCCATCGCGCATCCGGACACCGTGGAGAGCCTGTTCCTGCTGGCGCCGATGTTCCCGCCGCGGGGCAACGCTGCCCCGCCGCCCGTCCTGCCCGCCCCCGGATACCCCACCTTCGTGCTGGCCAAGGACGACTTCGCCCGGGGCTGGGACGCCCAGGTGCCGGCGAGCTGTCCGGGCCAGCGGGAGGCCGGCATGGTGGACGTGGTGTGGGACGCCCTCATGGACAACGACCCGGTCGGCCGCGGCTGGGGCGCGGTCTCGGCCGGCCGGCCGGCGGGCCTCAGCCGGTACCGGAACGCCGTCTGGTGGGGCTGGAACACGCCCACGGCGTCGGGCAACGACGTCCTCGGCACACGGGTGCCGGTGCTCATCGCCTACGGGGAGCACGACACGACGGCGAACACACCGACGCCGAACCCGGTCGCGGCGCTCAACTTCTCCGTCCCCGCGCTCCACACGGCCATCTCCGGCCCCCACAAGATCATGGTCAGGATGACGTGCGCCGGGCACCAGATCGTCTGGGAGGGCCAGCACAAGAACGTGCACAACCTGTCGAAGCAATGGCTCAAGCACGCCAAGGTCGACGGCAGGACCGAGGGCCGCTTCGTCATGGCGGAGAGCGGCTCCCTCACCCCGGAGCCGGAACCGGCCCGGTCCCTGGTCCCGGACCTCGACTGAGGCGGACCCTCGGAGGCGGGCCCTCGGAGGCGGACCCTCGGAGGCGGGCCCTCCCCCGAGGCTCCGGTCGGGAAAGCGGGTACCCGTCCGGGGAAGCAGGGCGCGCCGCACCGCCCGCCCCCGTCCCCCCCGAGGAGCCCCATGACCGAGCCGCCACCGCCCGGACCGCCCACCCGGATCGTGGCGGCCGGCCTGCGCGCCGTCCGTCCGGGCGTGGAGGAGCTGTACCGGGACCTGCACCGCCACCCGGAACTCGGGTTCCGGGAGCACCGCACGGCCGGCCGGGCCGCACAGACTCTGCGGTCGGCCGGCTACGCCGTCACCGAGGGCGTCGGGGGCACCGGGGTGATCGGCGTCCTGGCGAACGGGGACGGACCGGTCGTCATGGCCCGGGCGGACATGGACGCCCTCCCGGTCCGCGAGCGGACCGGCCTGCCGTACGCGTCCACGGCGACGGCGACCGACCGGGACGGCGTCGAGCAGCCCGTCATGCACGCCTGCGGGCACGACGTGCACACCGCCTGCCTGACCGGCTGCGCACGGCTGCTGGCCCTGCACCGGGACACCTGGCGGGGCACCTTCGTGGCCCTCTTCCAGCCCTCGGAGGAGAACGGCGACGGCGCCGACGCCATGATCGCCGACGGTCTCACCGCGAGGTCGCCGCGTCCCGACGTCGTCCTCGCCCAGCACGTCCTGCCCCACCCCGCGGGACACGTCGGCACCCGCGCGGGTCCCTTCCTGTCGGCCGCGGACAGCCTGCGCGTCACCGTGCGGGGGCGCGGGGCGCACGGTTCCATGCCCCAGGCCGCGGTGGACCCCGTGGTGACGGCCGCCGCGATCGTGCTGCGCCTGCAGACCGTGGTCTCCCGCGAGCTGGCCGCCACGACGCCGGCCGTGCTGACCGTCGGCAGCATCCACGCCGGGAGCGGCCCCAACGTCATCCCCGACCGGGCCGTCCTCGAGATCAACGTCCGCACCTTCGACGAGCCGACCCGCACCCGGGTCCTGGACGCCGTCCGCCGCATCGTCGAGGCGGAGTGCCGGGCGTCCCGCTGCCCCGAGGAACCCCTGATCGAGCGGACCGCCTCGTTTCCGCCCACGGTCAACGACGAGGAGCCGACCCGTCGGGTCGCGGCGGCCTTCGCCGCGTACTTCGGCGACGACGCCCGCACCGTCGAACTGCAGACGGCCAGCGAGGACATGAGCCGGATCCCGGCGGCCTTCGGCGCGCCCTTCACCTACTGGGCGATCGGCGGCACCGATCCGGCGCTGCACGCCGGGGCGCTGCGCCGGGGGACCCTCTCGGAGGACGTTCCGGTCAATCACAGCGCCACCTTCGCCCCCGTCCTCCGGCCGACCCTGGACACCGGGGTCGCCGCACTGACGGTGGCCGCCCTTGCCTGGCTGGGCCGCTGAGCCGGGGGCCCGCCGGCCCCTGGACCTCGGCCCAGGCTCCCGGCTCCGGCCCATGCCGGCGGAGGGGTGCGGTCGGATGTGGGTACCCGCCTGTCGCACGGCCGGAAGGGCGCGGTGGGCGCCGTGCCCGCACACCGGACGGCCCGGGAACGACGAGGGGACGGCAGCATGAACACCACGCGGGTGGTGCCGGAGCCCGACTTCCCGCGGGCGGTGCTGCGTGACGCGGGCGTCGGCGTCCTCACCACGGACGGCTCCGGCCGCATCACGTACGTCAACCCGTGGGCCGAGCGCCTGCTGGGCCGGCCGGCGGGCACGATGCTCGGCCACGACGTGCACGACCTGCTGCACCGCAGCGCCGACGGCGGCCCGGTCCCTCGCGAGCGGTGCACGATGCTCGCCCCGCTGGACCGCGGCGGGACCGCCGACGAGGACGGCCCGGCCGCCGAGGAGGGCAGCGACGAGTACCTCCTGCGGGTCGACGGCTCGGTCATGCCCGTGCACTGGGCGACGACGCCGCTGCGGGCGGCCGGCCGCCCGGACGGCCTGGTGCTGGCGTTCAGCGACTACACCGCGGAGCGCGAGGCGGCGGAGCGGGCGGCGGCGCACACCGCCGGGCTGGAGGCGCTGACCGACCGGCTGCACCTGATGGAGGACGCCTCCGAGGTGCTGATGTCCCCCGACGACACCCCGGGCCGGATCCGCCGGCTGCTGCGGCTGCTGGTCCCGGCGCTGGGCGAGTGGGCCGCCGTCGACCTGTACTCCGAGCACGACGGATCGCTGGAACGCGTCGCCGTCCGCAGTCGCACCCACCCCCGCCGGACGCGCCGGCTGGAGGGACCTCTGCCGCCCGGGGTCTGCCCGCCGGCGACCCGGGCCACCGGCGACGACGAGCCCGCGCGGGTCGACGTGGAGGAACTGCGCGCCGACCCGGACGGCCCGTTCGCCGCCACCCACCGGCCCCTGTTCGAGCGGCTCGGCGGCCACACGGCGGTCGCCGTGCCGCTGCGGGCCCGGCGGCGGCCCTACGGCCTGCTGACCGTGGCCCGCACCTCGCGCGCGCCCGCCCCGACGGACGAGGAGGTGCGGGTGCTCGCCGACCTGGGCCGGCGTCTGGCGCTGGTGCTGGACAACGCGCGGCTCTACCACGAGCAGCGCAACGTCGCCGAGACCATGCAGCGCCAGCTGCTCACCCCGCTCCCGCAGGTGGACCACCTGCGGATGGCCGCCCGGTACGTGCCCGCGCAGAGCGCGCTGGAGGTGGGCGGCGACTGGTACGACGCCTTCCTGCTCACCAACGGCGTCATGGCGCTGGTCATCGGGGACGTCGTCGGCCACGACCTGGAGGCGGCCTCCCACATGGCGGAGGTGCGCAACATGCTGCGCGCCCTGGCCTGGGACCGGCAGGCGCCGCCCAGCACGATCGTGCACGGCGTGGACGAGGCGGTGACCAACACCAGTGACGCGCCCATGGCCACGCTGGTCTTCGCCCGCATCGAGGGCCCCGTCGGGGGACCCTGGCAGCTGCACTGGTCGAACGCGGGGCATCCGCCGCCGCTCCTGGTCACCCCGGAGGGCGGGACGCGCTACCTCACCGACGGCCACGGACCCCTGATCGGCATGAGCGCCGCCCTCCACCTGGGCCTGCGCTGGCCCGACGCCCGCCAGGACCTGCCCCCGGGGTCCACCCTGCTGCTGTACACCGACGGTCTGGTGGAGAGCCGGGGCCGCCCGATCGACCTCGGCATGGCCACCCTGCGCCACCACGCCTCCATGGTGGCCCGGCGGACCGTGGACGACTTCTGCGACGCCCTGCTGGACCGCATCGCCCCCAGCGGCGACGACACCGCCCTGCTCGCCCTGCGGGTGCCCGAGTCCGGCATGGGCACCCCCGGCGACCGCCACCCGCCCCCTCCCCCGCAGTCCCCGCACAGCCCCGCCGCCCCGCACCGCGCGGCCCCCGGCTCCACCCAGGAACACCCCCGGGTACAGGACCCCACCCACGGCCCGGGCAGCCCCGGGGCGGAGTGATCGGCCGCCGCGACCGGCCCTGTTCGCCTGCCGGTTGACCGCACCCGCGGCCGCGGCTCCACTACGCTCGTGCAGGGGGGCGTTGATGTGGATGCCGGGACGGTGGCTCTGCGGGTGGGGTCGGCGGCGATCACACCGCTGGTCAGGAAACTGTTCCGGGGTGACCAGCCCGGCGCGGGCCTGGTGGCCGAGCCGGTGCGCATCGGGTCGCTGGTCTCCTTCCGGGGGGAGAAGCGTTCACTGACCGCCGAGGATCTCGAGAAGCTGGTCCGGCGGCTGCTGCAGCGGGCGGTCGAAGCGGCCGGACCCCACGAGACACCCGCGCCCGGCGAGCACGAGGCGGTGGTGCAGGCCCTGACGCGTTCCCTGCTCCGGCTCGGCGACCTGGAGATGGACGACGTCCAGGCCGTGGCCCTGGGACCCGAGAAGCTGGCGGACGCCCTGAACGCCCGTCCGCCGCTCGGGCTGTCCGCCGACGCCGAGCAGCTCCACGACCAGCTGCTCCGGGTCGCCTGCCTGCACATCGTCGACTTCTTCACCAGACGCTCCACGTTCGTGGCCCGCACCCTCGTGGAGGAGGCCCGGCAGACCCGGCTCCTGGTCGAGGCCGTCGACACCCTCGTGGGGCGGCTGCCCGCCCGGCAGGCCGAGGACGCCGACTTCGAGGACCGCTACCGCAGGCACCTCGTCCACCGGCACGGCCGGCTCACCATCTTCGGCATCGACATCGACGACGACTGGCCCCTGGACGACGCCTACCTGGGCCTGGAGGCCGTGGACGGCAGGACCCGGCAGGCGGTCGCCGGACCGGAGGGCGGGCACGGCCGTCGAGCCGCCCTGCCCGAGCGTGCCGAGCGGGCGCTCGCGGGCCGGGAGAGGGTCCTGCTGCGGGGGGTCGCCGGGGCCGGGAAGACCACGCTGGTGCAGTGGCTTGCCGTGACCACCGCCGAATGGCGGCCGAGCAGAAGCCTGGCCCACCTCCTGGGACGCGTCCCGTTCGTCCTGCCCCTGCGGTCCCTGACCCGCGCCGGGCGGGAACTGCCCGCGCCGGCCGAGTTCCTGACGGTGGTCGGCTGCCCGCACACACCACCGACCGGCTGGGCCGAACGCGTGCTGACCGCGGGGCGCGGCCTGCTCCTGGTGGACGGCATCGACGAGGTGCCGGAACCGCTGCGGGACGGCACCCGCCGCTGGCTGCGCGACCTGCTCGGCGCGTTCCCCGGCAACGTCTGCGTGGTCACCGCCCGGCCCTCGGCGGTCCGCGAGAACTGGCTGGAGGCCGATGGCTTCCACGAACTGTCCCTGGTGCCGATGAACGGCGAGGACGTCACCACGTTCATCCACCGCTGGCACACGGCGGCCGGGAGCGACCGCGAGGAGGCCGACCGCCTGATCAGGGCGGTGCGCAGCAGGCAGGACCTGTCCCGGCTGGCCACCAACCCCCTGATGTGCGGACTGATCTGTGCCCTGCACCGCACCAGCCGGGGCTTCCTGCCCCGCGGGCGGGAGGAGTTGTACGAGGCGGGGCTGCGCATGCTGCTGGAGCGGCGCGACCGGCAGCGGAGCGTCGACGACGGCATGCGGATGGACTACCGGTCCCAGGTGCTGCTCCTGGAACGGCTGGCCTACTGGCTGATCCGCAACGGCCACTCCCAGATGGACCGTGAGGACGCCGTCGCCCTGATCGACCAGGTGCTGCCCGCCATGAACCGTGACGTGATCGGCGCGGCCTCCGCCGAGGAGGTCTTCCGGCGTCTGCTGACCCGTTCGGGCCTCCTGCGGGAACCCGCCGAGGGCGTGGTCGACTTCGTGCACCGCACCTTCCAGGACTATCTCGCGGCCCGGGCCGTCATCGAGCACCGCGACTTCCCCCTCCTGGTCCGCAACGCCCACCTGGACCAGTGGGAGGACGTCGTCCGCATGGCCGTGGCACACGGCCGGCCCGACGAGCGCAAACGCCTGCTCACGCAGTTGGTCAAGCGCGGCGACAAGGTACGCAGACACCGCGTGCGGCTGCATCTGCTCGCCATGGCCTGCCTGGAGCACGCCACCGAGCTGGATCCGGAGGTCCGCCGGGAGGTGGAGGGCCGCGCGGCGGCCCTGTTGCCGCCCAGGACCTACGACGAGGCGAAGGCCCTGGCCGACGTGGGGCACGTGGCGCTGGAACTCCTGCCGGGGCCCGAGGGGTTGACCGTCCAGGAGGCGGAGGCCGTCGTCCGGGTGGCCGTTCTGGTCGGGACGGACGCCGCGCTGCCGAAGCTGGCGCAGTTCCGCGACCACCCCTCCGTCTCCGTACACAACCAGGTGTTTCTCGGGTGGGGGGACTTCGACCCCGCCCTCTACCGGCAGACGGTGCTGTCGGGCGTGTCGCTGGAGCACAAGCCGCATCTCCAGGTGCGCACGCACACCGAGCTGGCGGCCCTGGCCCGCTTCCCCGGCCACCCCTACCTGTCGCTGTTCGGCGACTTCACGGAGCGGGACATCACCGAGGCGCTGCGCGGCAAGCAGATCAGCGAGCTCTCCCTCTCCTGTGAACGTCTCACGGACGTCCGCTTCCTCACCCGGTTCCGCCCGCTGGACCGCCTCGCCCTGATCGAAGGCCCGGCCACGCTGACCGACCTGTCCCCCGTGGCGGAACTGGCCGTGGCGGAACTGCTCCTGCGGCAGCTGCCGGGGGTCCGGGACTACCGCTGTCTGAACGCGCTCACCGAGTTGCGTCACCTCTATGTGGGCGACGGGATGGTCTGCCGCGATCTGGGGTCCTTGCCGACCGAGGCTCCCCTGGAGGACCTGGGCATCCCCAGCAGTGTCACCGACCTCTCGGGGCTCCGGGCCGCTTGGCCGGGACTCGCCTGCCTGCGCCTGATCGACACGGTCGACGGGCCACCGCCACCGCCGCCCGCCGGGCTGCGGACCCTGGCCGACATGCCCGCGCTGACCGAGCTGCTGTTCAGTGCGCGTCTCCTGCCCGCACTCGCCGCCGACGGCATCGTGCTGCCCCGGGTCGACACGCTCCGGCTCATCGAGACCGAGGACGGGCAGGACCTGCGTGAGGTCGTCGCCGTCTTCCCGCGGCTGCGGGAGCTCTCGCTCCGGGCATGGGAGCGGCGGGCTGCGCTGGACGTGGAACCGCTGCGGGAGATCGGCTCCCTGCGCACCGTGACGGCCGAGGGCCTGGTACGTCTGGTCAACGCGGACCGTCTCGCCCAGGCGCCCGTCCGGCAGCCGCTCGAATCCCGGTACTGACACGGCGCACCGCCGGCCCGCGCCCCGGTCTCCGGATCGGAGCAGCGGGTTCGCGCTGTCCCCTGCGCCCGCAGGCCGTCCGACACCCCTCGTTAACTGGCTGGAAATCCACCCTTCGGACAACCATTGACTATGGACATCCCTGTACCTACGATCGCGCTTGTACATGGTTGTCCATACACAAAGTGGTGTGCCGATGAAGATCGCGGTGGTCGGAAGCTATGGAGCCGGGCTCACCATGCGGGTGCCGAAGGCACCTGCGGCGGGTGAGACGGTGTCGGGCGGCCTGTTCGACTCGGGCCCGGGCGGGAAGGGAAGCAATCAGGCCATCGGTGCCGCCCGGCTGGGTGCCGAGGTCTCGCTCCTCACCGCCGTCGGCGACGACGAGTTCGGCCGCTCGGCGCGCGAGCTGTGGCAGCGCGAGGGCGTCGGTGCCGAGCACGTGGTGACCGCCCAGGCGCCCACCATGGTCGGCTTCATCATGGTCGAGCCGTCCGGGGAGAACCGCATCGCGATCGCGCCGGGCGCCCTGGACGAACTGGACGCCTCCGCCGTCGACGCGTTCCGCGCGGAGATCGCCTCCGCCGACGTCCTCGTCGTCTCCATGGAGATCCCCGAGGAGGCCGTGGTCGCCGCGCTGCGCGCCGGCCGCGAGACCGGCACCCGCACCCTGCTCAACCCGGCCCCCGCCCGGCCGCTCCCCGAGGAGTGCTGGCCGCTCATCGACGTCCTGACGCCCAACCAGACGGAGGCACCCGTGCTCCTCGGCCTCGGTGACGGTCACGGACTCGGCGACGAGCAACTGGCCCACGCCCTGCGCGAACGCACCGGCGGGACCGTCGTCATCACCCGCGGCGGCGCGGGCGCGCTGGTCGCCCGCTCCTCCGGCATCAGCACGGTGCCCCCGCACCCGGCCCGGAAGGTCGTCGACACCACGGGCGCCGGAGACTCCTTCACCGCGGCCTTCGCGGTCGCCCTCGCCGAAGGACAACCCGTCGAACAGGCCGCGGAGTTCGCCGCCGTCGCGGGCTCCCACACCGTGACGATCGCGGGCGTCGTCCCCGCCCTCCCCACCAGAGCCCAGCTGAACGCCCTGATTGGAAACGCCTCGTGACCTCGACCCTTTCCAAGCCGCCGGTCCCCGCCCCGCCCTCCCCCGCCGAGAGCTCCGGGCGCTTCCCACACGCCCTGCGCAGGCTGCTGCACGCCCGGGAGTCCGGCGTCTTCGCCGCCCTCGTCGCGCTGTTCGTGCTGGGCACCGTGCTCTCCCCGACGTTCGCCCAGTCCGACAACCTGCTGTCGGTGGGCCAGCAGATCGCCCAGATCGGCATCATGGCCATCGGGGTGACCTTCGTCATCCTCAACGGCGAGATCGACCTGTCCGTCGGCTCCATCTACGCGCTGTCCGCGATCTCCACCGGCATGCTCATCTCGGACGGCTGGAGCTGGCCGATGGCCATGCTCGTGGGGCTGGCCGTGGGTGTCGTCGCCGGACTCCTCAACGGGCTGGCCGTGGTGGTGCTGGGGGTGCCGTCCTTCATCGTCACCCTGGGCACGCTGAGCGTGTTCCGCGGCGTCGCCCTGCTCATCTCCGACGGCGCCCCGATCTCCCTCAGTTCCTCCCAGCCCGGCGTCGCGGAGTTCAACCTCCTCGGGCAGGGACGGCTGTTCGGGCTGATCCCCATGCAGTTCGTGTTCTTCGCCGTCGTCGCCGCCATCGGCGTGATCCTGCTGGCCCGTTCCCGCTTCGGCTTCAACACCTACGCGGTCGGCGGCAACCAGGAGGCCGCCCGGCTGGTCGGCGTCAACGTCAAGCGGGTCAAGCTCACCGCGTTCGTCCTGTCCGGCTTCACCGCGGGCCTGGCCGGCGTCCTCGGCCTGTCCTTCCTCTCCTACGTGCAGGGCGTGACCGGCCAGGGTCTCGAACTCACTGTCATCTCGGCCGTCATCATCGGCGGCGCCGCCCTCTTCGGCGGGTCCGGCACGATGTGGGGCACCGTCATCGGTGTCGCCTTCATCGGTCTGCTCCAGAACATCCTCAACATCAAGGGCATCTCGTCCTTCTGGCAGACCGTCGTCACCGGTCTCGTCATCGTCGCCGCCGTCGCGGCCGACACCTGGCAGCGCAAGCGCAAGTCCCGCGCTTGACCGGCCGCCGCAGCCTCCCACCCCGTACGGGCCACCGCAGGAGCGTTCCGCCCTCCGCCGCGCCCGGCCCGCGTCGCACACCCCAAGGAGCCACGATGTCCTCGCGCACCCTCCGCAGATCCCTCGTCGCCGTGACGACCGCCGTCGCGGCCCTGTCCCTCACCGCCTGCGGCGCCGTCACCGCGGCCGACTCCGGCGGCGCCGCCGACGGCTCGTTCGAGCTCGCCCCGCACATCCAGCAGCGGCTCGACGACGACAAGCCGATGCGCATCAAGCTGAGCTACCACGACCCGTCCCTCGCCTTCGCCACCCCGATCGGCGCGGGCATGGAGAAGGCCGGCAAGGAGTTCGGCGCCGACGTCGCCCTGATCGGCCCGACCGGCGGTGACGCGGCCAAGCAGGTCTCCGAGATCCAGACGCTCATCCAGCAGAAGGCCGTGGACGGGCTCGCCGTGTCGTCCGCCTCCAGCGACGCCCTCAAGCCGGTCATCAGCCAGGCCTACAAGGCCGGCATACCGATCATCTCCTTCAACACCGACAACCCCGACTCCGAGCAGATGGGCTTCGTCGGCCAGGACCTCAAGGGCTCCGGCAAGGCGCAGGCCGAGGAGCTCCGCAAGAAGCTCGACGGCGACGTCAACGGCAAGTCCGTCGTCGTCTTCTCCGTCGACACCGGTGCCGGCTGGTCGCACGACCGGTTCAGCGGGTTCAAGGAGGGCCTGGAGGGCAGCGGCCTGAAGATCGTCGGCCCGGTCAACGTGGGCAACGAGCCCAACAGCGCCTACAACACCGTCGAGTCGAGCATGTCCGGCCAGTCCGGTGTGGTCGCCGTCGCCGGCCTGGACTGCTGCTCCACCACGGCCGCCGCCAAGTGGGTCGCCCAGTCCGGCAAGGCCGACGACATCACGATGGGCGGCTTCGACCTGCTGACCCAGACCGCCGAGTACATCGAGCGCGGCGTCCTGGACTTCACCATCAGCCAGAACCCGGCCGAGCAGGGCTACCAGGCCGTCAAGGTGCTGAACGACTTCCTCACCAAGGGCACCGAGATCAAGGGCGTGGACACCGGGGCGCAGTTCATCACCCGCGACAACCTCGCCGACGCGACCGTGGAGGACTGATGACCGCCGCACCCCGCGACGCCGCTCCCGGGGGCCCGGACCGCACGACGGCGCCGGGCACCGCCGGCCCGGCCGTCCGCATCCGGGGCCTGACCCGCAACTTCGGCCCGGTCCGCGCCCTGCGGGACGTC
The DNA here is from genome assembly GCF_010548465.1 of Streptomyces sp. SID14436. Taxonomy (GTDB): domain Bacteria; phylum Actinomycetota; class Actinomycetes; order Streptomycetales; family Streptomycetaceae; genus Streptomyces. The sequence goes on from NZ_JAAGMD010000701.1 coordinate 17,532, forward strand.
TCCTTCGACGTCCCCGAGGGCGAGGTCACGGCCCTGCTGGGGGAGAACGGCGCCGGAAAGTCGACCCTGCTGAAGATCCTGGCCGGCCTCCAGCCGCCCAGCGAGGGCACTGTCACCGTCTTCGGCGAGGAGGTCTCCTCCTACGAGCCCAGCACCATGCTCGGCCGGCACGGTGTGGCCATCGTGCCGCAGGAGCTGTCGCTGCTGCTCGACCGCACCGTGGCGGAGAACGTGCTCAGCGGGGTCGAACCCGGTCACCGCTGGTTCCCCTCCCGGCGGCGCATGCTGGACCGCACCGCCGAACTCCTCACCGAACTCGACCTCGACCTCGACCCGAACGCCTCCGTGCGGACCCTGGACCTGGCCACCCAGCAGCTCATCGTGGTGGCCCGGTCCGTCGCCCGGGGCTGCCGCGTCCTCATCCTGGACGAGCCGACGGCCATGCTCACCCCCGCCGAGGCGGACCGGCTGTTCGCCCTCATGGCCAGGCTGAAGGCGGCCGGGACGACCATGCTCTACGTCTCGCACCGCATGCCCGAGGTGTTCCGGCTCGCCGACCACATCCAGGTCCTGCGGGACGGCGCCCACGTGGCGTCCTGGCGCGCCGAGGAGACCGACCCCGACCGGGCGGTCGCCGCGATGGTCGGACGGGAGCTGGGCGGCTTCACCCGCCGCGCGGACCAGGGGTCCCGCCCGGACGCCTCCGCCGAACCGGCCCTGAAGGTCCGGGAACTGAGCGGCCGGCGGCACCACGGGGTCTCCTTCGACCTGCGGCCCGGCGAGATCCTCGGGGTCGCCGGCCTGCCGGACTCCGGCCGGGTCGAGCTGCTGCACAACATCTTCGGCGGCGACCCGGGCACCGGCGGCAGCGTGGAACTGCTCGGCCGGCCCTACGAGCGGCGCAACCCCATCTCCAGCGTCGAGCGCCGGCTGGCGTTCGTGCCCGGGGAGCGCCGCGCCCAGGGCCTGCTCACCACCATGAGCGTCGGCGAGAACATCGGCGCCCTCACCGCGAAGACGTTCAGCCGCCTCGGACTCGTCCGGCGCCGCGCCTTCGACGAGGCGGCGGCCGAGCAGGCGCAGCGGCTGCGGGTGAAGACGGCCGGCCTCGGCCAGCCCATCACCAGCCTGTCCGGCGGCAACCAGCAGAAGGCGGTCCTGGGCCGCTGGCTGGCGATCGACCCCGGGGTGCTGATCCTGGACGAGCCCACCCGGGGCGTGGACATCGGCGCCAAGGCGGAGATCTACGCGCAGTTGTCCGCGCTCGCGGACAGGGGGCTGGCGATCCTGTGCTCGTCCTCCGACCTGCCCGAACTGCTCACCCTGACCGACCGCATCGCGGTGATGAGCCAGGGCCGTCTGGTGGCCGTCGTCGACACCGCGGAGGCCACCGAGGAGTCCGTGATGACCCTCGCCACCGGCGCGACCCCGGCCGCCGCCTAGGCACCCGCCCGACCTCGCCGGGCCTGGCCCGTCCCAGGACCCGGCGCACCCCGCGGGCCGCCCCGCGGCCCGCTCGAGAAAGGCAGAACGACCATGAAGCGCTCCGGCATCCTCAACGCCGAACTGAGCGGCGTCCTGGCCACCCTCGGCCACACCGACCTGCTGCTCGTCGTGGACGCGGGCTTCCCCGTGCCGCGCGACGCCCACCGCATCGACCTCGCCCTGGCCGAGAACCTGCCCGACCTGCGGACGGTCCTCGACCTGATCGCCGACGAACTCGTCGTCGAGGGCGTGGTCCGCGCGGAGGACGTCCCCACCCACAACCCCCGTCTCGACGCGTGGCTCCAGGAGCGCTTCACCGGCGCCGAGTTCACCACCCGGCCGCACGCCGAGGTGCTGGGCGGCCTGGCCCGCCAGGCCAAGGCCGTCGTGCGCACCGGTGCCTTCGAACCGTGGGGCAACATCGGCCTGTACTGCGGTGTCGACGCCCCGCGCTGGTTCGGGGGCAAGGACATCGTCGTGCCGGAGGAGTACGCGTCCAAGCTCTGACGCCCCCGCAAGTCCCCCGGAGCCGGGCCACCCGCGCCCGCCCCGGTCACCCGGCGGCGCCCTCCACGAAGAACCCGGCGGCCGGACCGCCGGATCCCCGCCGCCCACCACCCCCTAGGGAGAACCCCGTGTCCAGTACCACCACCTCCAACCCCGCCGGTCTCGACCTCACCCCGGCCGAGCTGGCGTCGTACATCCAGCACACGAAGATCGACCCGGACGCGACGCGCGACGAGATGGTCGCCCACGCCCGTGAGGCCGTCACCCACGGCTTCAACGCCGCGATGGTGCCCGCTTCCTGGCTGCCCGTCGTCGTCGCCGAGCTCAAGGGCACCGGGGTCGAGGTCGCCACGGCCCTGGACTTCCCGACCGTCGGCGTCATGACCAGCGCCGGCAAGGCCGCCGAGGCCGAGGAGATCGCCCGGCTGGGTGCCGACCAGCTCGACATCGGCGTGCAGGTCGGCTGGCTCAAGAGCGGCCGCTACGACGACTTCCGCGACGACATCGCGGGCGTCGTCAAGGCCTCCGGCCTGCCCGTGAAGGTCATGCTGGAACTGCCGCTGCTCACCGACGCGGAGAAGGAGGCGGCCGTCGAACTCGCCATGGAGGCCGGTGCCTCGTTCCTGAAGAACGCCAGCAGCGGGCAGATCGAGACTGCGAATCCGACGAGTGTTCGTTACCTTGTTGACCGGGCACGGGACGGGGTCCGGGTGAAGGCCTCCGGTTCGATCAAGAGCTACGGTCAGGGTCTCGAACTGCTGAGGGCGGGAGCCTCCCTGCTGGGGACGAGCGCCGGTCTGGCCATCATCACCGACAGCGGGGACGAGTCCACCGTCAGCTACTGAGCGGCCACCACCGCCGGGCCCCGGCCGCCCACCGCGGCCGGGGCCCGGCCCTGACGTCCGGAGCGACACGGGTCCTCCGGTGAGAGCGGAGAAGGAGATGCGACGACGGTGACGGCCGACGAACGGACACCCCCGGGCATCAAACGGGACGTCCCCACGGCGATCCACGTCCAGATCTCGGAACACATCCGGCTGCGCATCGCCAGCGGTGAATGGCCGGCGCACTACCGCCTCAAGAGCGAGCCGGAACTCGCCCAGGAGTTCGGCGTGAGCCGCGGCACCCTGCGGCGGGCCCTGACCACGCTCATCGAGGAGGGCCTGCTGCGGCAGGTGCGCGGACGGGGCACTTTCGTCACCTCCACGACGATCGAGCCCGCGATCGCCCAGAAGCTGAGCACCCTCTCCGAGGACTTCGCCAGTCAGGGCATCGTCACCACGACGTCGGTGCGCGAGTGCTCCCTGATCGTCCCGCCGCGGCCCGTGGCCGCCCTCCTGGACGTCACGCCGGGCACCCACGTGCTGCGCCTGGTGCGGGTCCGCCGCACCGACCAGGGGCCGGTCGCCCTGCTGTTCAACTTCGTCCGCACCGACCTCGCGCCGGGCATCGAGGAGGTGGACTTCACGTCCGCCAGCCTCTTCGGCACCCTGGAGGGCACGTACGGGCTGAAGATCGCCACCGCCCGCCGCACCTTCAGCGCCGAGGCGGCCACCACCGACGTCGCCACCGCCCTGGAACTGGACGAGGGCGCCCCGGTGCAGTACCTCCAGCAGGTCACCTACCTGGCCGACGACCGGCCGGTGGAGTACTCCGACGTGTGGATCCACAGCGGACGCCTGCGGGTCACCTCGCTCCTGCTGCGCCGCTGACCGCCGACGGCGCGGGCCCGCCGCCGCGCCGCCGCAGGGCCTCCTACGGCGGCGGGTGGCGGGGGGCTGTGCCCTGACCTGCGCCCACCATGGGACCGCTGGTCCTCACGCGCCGACGAACCATCGCCGGCAGCGCCCGTCCCCTTCCCGGCCGGACGGGCTAGCGGCGCCCGGCGGTCCGGCCGCGGTGCACGGCGAGGCCGCCCAGGACGGCCGCCTTCACCAGCAGGGCCACGAGGACGACGCCCACGAGCCCTCCCGCCCAGGGCCGGCT
>NZ_JAAGMD010000727.1 GCF_010548465.1 Streptomyces sp. SID14436
CGACGCCGGACCGCGCAGCCCGGGCACCTGGCTGCCCGGCCGGCTCGACCCCGCCCGCATCAAGGCGCTGGTGCCGTGGGGGAGGACCGCCGCCCAGCCGCCGCCCCCGCCGGACGTGCGGGTCTCCGCGTCGAGCGGCGACGCCTACGGGGCCATGGTCGTCGCCCGTCCCGCCGGGGCGCTGGCGCTCGCCGAGACGCTGGTCCACGAGTTCCAGCACAGCAAGCTGGCCGCCCTGATCCACCTCTTCCCGCTCGCCGACGACGACCGCGCCGAGCGCTACTACGCCCCCTGGCGCCCCGACCCCCGCCACCTCACCGGCCTGCTGCACGGCGCGTACGCCTTCACCGGCGTGGCCGGATTCTGGCGGGACCGGCTCGCGCACCCCGACCACGGTCCGGCCGCCGCCTACCACTTCGCGCTGCGCCGCACCCAGACCCGGCTGGTGGTCCGCACGCTCCTGACCAGCGGGCGGCTCACCGAGGCCGGTCACGGGCTGGTGTCCGGGCTGGCCCGAACCCTGGACGGCTGGCTGCGCGTGCCGGTGGACGCCGCCGCTCTGGCCCGCGCCCGCACCGCCGCCGTCCTGCACCGCACCGAGTGGCGGCTGCGCAATGTCGCCCCGCCCACCGGCCCGCCGTGGCCCGCGGCCACCGGACCGCTCAGGTTCCGCGCCGAACGGACGGCCTGGTCCGACGTGCGCACCCACGCCTTCGCCACCCGCCCGGCCCGGCCCCGTACCCCCGACGAGCACCTCGCCGCGGGCGACCCGGGCGCCGCGCTCGACGGCTACACGGCCGCACTGGACCGGGAGCCCGGCGATCCGGGGCTGCTGGCCGGATGGATCGTCGCCCGGGCCGCCCTGACCGGCGGCCGGGCCGCGCGCCGGATGCTGGCCCGGCCCGAGCTGCTGCCGCATCCGCACGCCGGGCGGATCCACGTCCCCGCCGCAGAGGGGTGAACAGGCGCTCGGGTGGTCAGGATGGAGTCATGACCTACCATGTCGCCTCGGAGACCGGACGGCTGCGCCGGGTGATCCTGCACCGGCCCGATCTCGAGCTCAAGAGGCTCACCCCCAGCAACAAGGACGATCTGCTGTTCGACGACGTGCTGTGGGTGCGCCGGGCGCGCGCCGAGCACGACGGGTTCGCCGACGTGCTGCGCGACCGCGGGGTCACCGTCCACCTCTTCGGTGACCTGCTCACCCGGACCCTGGACATCCCCGAGGCCCGCACCCTCGTCCTGGACCGCGTCTTCGACGAGAAGGAGTACGGGCCGCTGGCCACCGACCACCTGCGGGCCGCCTTCGAGACGCTGCCCGCGCGCGAGCTGGCCGAGGCCCTGGTGGGCGGGATGACCAAGCGGGAGTTCCTGGACGCCCACCCGGAGCCGGTCTCGGTGCGCTTCCACGCCATGGAGCTGGACGACTTCCTGCTCGGCCCGCTGCCCAACCACCTCTTCACCCGCGACACCTCCGCGTGGATCTACGACGGCGTCGCCATCAACGCGATGCGGTGGCCGGCCCGGCAGCGCGAGACCGTGCACTTCGAGGCGATCTACCGGCACCACCCGCTGTTCCGGGACGAGACGTTCCGGGTCTGGTCCGAGGGGCAGGCCGACTACCCGTCCACCATCGAGGGCGGGGACGTGCTGGTCATCGGCAACGGGGCGGTGCTCATCGGGATGAGCGAGCGGACCACCCCGCAGGCCGTGGAGATGCTCGCGCACAAGCTGTTCGCCGCCGGTTCCGCCCAGACCATCGTGGCCCTGGACATGCCCAAGAGGCGCGCCGTGATGCACCTCGACACGGTGATGACCATGGTCGACGGCGACACCTTCACCCAGTACGCGGGCCTCGGCATGCTGCGGTCGTACACCATCGAGCCGGGCGCGGGGGACCGGGAGCTGAAGGTCACCGACCATCCGCCGGAGCACATGCACCGGGCGATCGCCGCCGCGCTGGGCCTCAGCGAGATCCGGGTGCTGACCGCCACCCAGGACGTGCACGCCGCGGAGCGCGAGCAGTGGGACGACGGCTGCAACGTGCTGGCCGTCGAGCCCGGCGTGGTGATCGCCTACGAGCGCAACGCCACCACCAACACGCACCTGCGCAAGCAGGGCATCGAGGTGATAGAGATCCCCGGCAGCGAACTGGGCCGGGGCCGGGGCGGCCCGCGCTGCATGAGCTGCCCGGTGGAACGGGACGCGGTGACGTGACCGGGGGCGGGCCGCCGGACCGCTCCGCCCACCCGGCCGCATAGAAATTCTATTGCTCGTATAGAATTCCAGCGACCCCGTCCCCGCATCCCTGGAGCGCCCCATGGCGACAGTCCCGACCGCCCTCGCCGGCCGCCACTTCCTCAAGGAGGCGGACTTCACCGAGCAGGAGTTCCTCGGCCTGCTCGACCTGGCCGCGGAGCTGAAGGCCGCCAAGAAGGCCGGGACCGAGACCCGGTACCTCGGGGGCAGGAACATCGCGCTCATCTTCGAGAAGCCGTCCACCCGGACCCGGTGCGCCTTCGAGGTCGCCGCCGCCGACCAGGGTGCCGCGACGACCTACATCGACCCGAGCGGCTCCCACATCGGCACCAAGGAGTCCGCGAAGGACACCGCCCGGGTGCTCGGCCGGATGTTCGACGCGATCGAGTTCCGGGGCGACGCACAGGCCACGGTGGAGACCCTCGCCGAGTACGCCGGGGTGCCGGTCTACAACGGTCTCACCGACGCGTGGCACCCCACCCAGATGCTGGCCGACGTGCTCACCATGACCGAGCACAGCGCCAAGCCGCTGAAGGAGATCTCCTTCGCCTACCTCGGGGACGCCCGCTTCAACATGGGCAACTCCTACCTCGTCACCGCCGCGCTGCTGGGCATGGACATCCGTATCGTCGCGCCGAAGACCTACTGGCCCGCGCAGGAGGTCGTGGACCGGGCCCGCGCGCTCGCCGGGGCCGGCGGGGCCCGCATCACGCTCACCGAGGACATCGCCGAGGGCGTGGCGGGCGCCGACTTCGTCGGCACCGACGTGTGGGTCTCGATGGGAGAGCCCAAGGAGGTCTGGGACGAGCGGATCAGCGCCCTCGCCCCGTACGCGGTGACCATGGACGTGCTGCGGGCCACGGGCAACCCGGACGTCAAGTTCCTGCACTGCCTGCCCGCCTTCCACGACCTCGGCACGCAGGTGGCCCGCGAGGTGTACGAGACGCACGGACTTCAGTCGCTGGAGGTCACCGACGAGGTCTTCGAGTCGCCCCACTCGGTCGTCTTCGACGAGGCCGAGAACCGCATGCACACGATCAAGGCGGTGCTGGTCGCGACCCTGGCCTGACGGTCCGCGGGCCCGGGACGGTCGGGTCAGGCGGGCCGCCGCTGGGGCGGCACCGTGGGCAGACGGAACCACACCGCCTTGCCGGTCGGCGTGGGCCGGTGGCCGCAGGACGAGCTGAGCGTGCGGATCAGCAGCAGGCCCCGGCCGTGCTCCTGCCAGGGGTCCGGTTCGCCCGGTTCCGGCCGGGTGAGCCGGCGGGGCGGCGCGGGGTCCCGGTCGTGCACCTCCACCCGGCAGCCGGTCGGCAGCAGCTCCACCACCAGCTCTATCGGGCTGCCGCCCGCGGTGTGCTCCACCGCGTTGGCCACCAGCTCCGCCGTCAGCAGCTCCGCCGTGTCGCTGTCCGCGGAGTGCTCCACCTCGGCCAGCGCCGTCCGGACCAGGGCGCGCGCGACGGGCACCGCCGCGGTGGTGTGCGGCAGCGCCACGCGCCAGGAGGCGGGGACGGGGGAGCGTTCGTACAAGGCAGGTCCGTTCATCAGCAGGCTGTCCTGCTTTCAATTACTCAATGGTACGGCTCCTCCGGCGGGCCCCCGGGGAGGGGCCCCGCCGGCCTGTGCCGGGCGCCGTGCCGGGGTGTCCGACCCCGGCACCGCTGGGCGTACCCGGCAGGACTCTCCCGCTCCCATGGCCGGGCACGCCGTTACCGGGTCGTCGACGACCCGTGACGGACGTGACCGTGCGCCGACCGGGAACGGGACGTGGCGGCACACGGCGCGGCGTCCCGGGCATCGCCGCCGGCTGTATCGCGTACTCGTGACGACAGTCACGGATGAGTGATAGCTTCGAGGGGCAGCACTCACTGAGCCGCGCAGTGCCCGCCCGAGGAGGCCGCCCTCATGAGTCCCTTCACCGGCTCCGCCGCCCGCACCGCCCGCTGGGAACACCTGCGGGTCGAGCGGGCCGACGGCGTCGCCACCGTCACCCTAGCCCGCCCCGAGAAGCTCAACGCGCTCACCTTCGGCGCCTACGCCGACCTGCGCGACCTGCTCGCCGAACTGTCCCGGGAGCGCTCCGTGCGGGCGCTGGTGCTGGCCGGCGAGGGGCGCGGCTTCTGCTCCGGCGGCGACGTCGACGAGATCATCGGCGCCACCCTCGCCATGGACACCGCCCAGCTGCTCGACTTCAACCGCATGACCGGCCAGGTCGTGCGGGCGGTACGGGAGTGCCCGTTCCCGGTGATCGCCGCGGTGCACGGGGTGGCCGCGGGCGCCGGCGCGGTCCTCGCCCTGGCCGCCGACTTCCGGGTCGCCGACCCCACCGCCCGGTTCGCCTTCCTCTTCACCCGGGTCGGCCTGTCCGGCGGCGACATGGGCGCCGCCTACCTGCTGCCCCGGGTGGTCGGCCTCGGCCACGCCACCCGCCTGCTCATGCTCGGCGAACCGGTGCGGGCCCCCGAGGCCGAGCGGATCGGCCTGATCAGCGAACTCACCGACGAGGCCGGGGCCGACGCCGCCGCCCTCGCCCTCGCGCGCCGCCTGGCCGACGGCCCCGCCCTGGCGTACGCCCAGACCAAGGCCCTGCTCACCGCCGAACTCGACATGCCGCTGGCCGCCGCCGTGGAGATGGACGCGGCCACCCAGGCGCTGCTGATGCACGGCGAGGACTACGCCGAGTTCCACGCGGCCTTCACCGGGAAGCGCCCGCCGAAGTGGCGGGGGCGGTAGCCGTGCGGGTCGCGGTCATCGGCGGCGGACCCGGCGGACTGTACGCGGCGGCCCTGCTCAAACGGCAGGACCCCGCCCGCGAGATCACCGTCTTCGAGCGCAACGCCCCCGACGACACCTTCGGGTTCGGCGTCGTTCTCTCCGACGAGACCCTCGGCGGCATCGAACACGCCGACCCGGACGTCTACGCGGCGCTGCGCCGGGACTTCGTCCGCTGGGACGACATCGACATCGTGCACCGCGGCACCCGCCACACCTCGGGCGGTCACGGCTTCGCCGCCCTCGGCCGGCACCGGCTGCTGGAGATCCTGCACACCCGCTGCCGCGCCCTCGGCGTCGACCTGCGGTTCGGCACCGAGGCGCCGGAACCGGCCCGACTGGCCCGCGGTCACGACCTGGTGGTGGCCGCGGACGGGGTGCACAGCGGCACCCGCGCCGCCTTCGCCGACGTCTTCCGGCCGAGCGTCACCGCACACCGCTGCCGCTACATCTGGCTGGCCGCCGACTTCGCCTTCGACGCCTTCCGCTTCGAGATCGCCGAGACCGAGCACGGCGTGATGCAGCTGCACGGCTACCCCTTCGCCGCCGACGCCTCCACCGTGATCGTCGAGATGCGCGAGGAGGTCTGGCGGGCCGCCGGATTCGACGGGATGTCCGAGGACGAGTCGGTGGAAGCCTGCGCCAAGCTGTTCGCGGACGCGCTCGGCGGACGCCCCCTGCGGTCCAACACGTCGGCCTGGACCACCTTCCGCACGGTCGTCAACGAGCGCTGGTCGCACGGCAACCTCGTGCTCCTCGGCGACGCCGCGCACACCGCCCACTTCTCCATCGGCTCCGGCACCAAGCTGGCCGTCGAGGACGCCCTCGCCCTGGCCGGCCACCTCGGCGCGGAGCCCACCCTCGACCGCGCCCTCGCCGCCTACGAGGCGGAACGGCGGCCGCTGGTCGCCTCCACCCAGCGCGCCGCCCGGGCCAGCCTGGAGTGGTTCGAGAACCTGGCCCGCTACCTCGGGCAGCCGCCCCGCCAGTTCGCCTTCAACCTGCTCACCCGCAGCCGCCGCGTCACCCACGACAACCTGCGGCTGCGCGACGCCCGGTTCACGGAGGCCGTCGAGGAGGAGTTCGGCTGCCCGCCGGGCACTCCGCCGATGTTCACCCCGTTCCGGCTGCGCGGGCTGACCCTGCGCAACCGGGTCGTCGTCTCGCCGATGGACATGTACTCCGCCACCGACGGCGTCCCCGGCGACTTCCACCTCGTCCACCTCGGCGCGCGGGCACTGGGCGGGGCGGGGCTGGTGATGACCGAGATGGTGTGCGTCAGCGCCGAGGGACGCATCACCCCCGGCTGCGCCGGCCTCTACACCGGCCGCCAGGCCGACGCGTGGCGGCGGATCACCGACTTCGTGCACCGCAGCGCCCCCGGCACGGCGATCGGCGTGCAACTCGGCCACAGCGGCCGCAAGGGCTCGACCAAGCTGATGTGGGAGGGCATGGACGAGCCCCTGGAGGACGGCAACTGGCCCCTGGTCGCCGCCTCCCCGCTGCCCTACCGGCCCGGCAGCCAGACCCCGCGCGAGCTGAGCCGGGCCCAGCTCACCGACATCCGCGAGCAGTTCACGGCAGCCGCCCGGCGGGCCGCGCGCGCCGGGTTCGACCTGCTGGAACTGCACTGCGCGCACGGCTACCTGCTCTCCGGTTTCCTCTCCCCGCTCACCAACCGCCGCACCGACGCCTACGGGGGCTCCCCGGAGAACCGGCTCCGCTTCCCGCTGGAGGTGTTCGACGCGGTCCGTGCCGTGTGGCCGGAGGACCGCCCGGCGACCGTGCGCATCTCCGCCACCGACTGGGCCGAGGGCGGCACCACCGGCGACGACGCCGTCGTGCTGGCCCGCGCGTTCGCCGAGCACGGCGCCGACGCCGTCGACGTGTCGACCGGGCAGGTGGTGGCCGACGAGCGGCCGGAGTTCGGGCGGTCCTACCAGACGCCGTTCGCCGACCGCATCCGGCACGAGGTGGGCGTCCCGGTCCTCGCGGTCGGCGCGATCTCCTCCTGGGACGACGTCAACTCGCTGATCCTGGCGGGCCGCACCGACCTGTGCGCGCTGGCCCGCCCGCACCTGTACGACCCGCACTGGACGCTGCACGCGGCGGCCGAACAGGGCTACGACGGGCCGGGCGTCGTCTGGCCCGCACCGTACCGGGCGGGCAGCCGGCCCCCGCAGACCGGACGCAAGGACACGGCGGGCGCCCGGCCGGGACCGCCGCGGGCG
>NZ_JAAGMD010000743.1 GCF_010548465.1 Streptomyces sp. SID14436
CCGGACGTCCCCGGGCAGGCGGGTCCGGCCGGCGGCCACGGTGCTCCCGTGCCGCCCACCGCCCCGCCCCCGGGGCCGGACGTCCCCGGTCAGGTCCCGCCCGTGCCGCCCGCTCCGCCGACGGCGGGCGCCGAACCGCCGTACCCCGGCGGGACAGGCCCCGGGGACCACGGCCACCGGTCGTGACCCCGGCCGGGCCGACGGCCGCCCGGACGACGGCGGACCCCGGGTCCGTGGCGTACGCGGTCCGCGGGCCGCACGGGTGAGTCACCGCGGCGGACGGTCACTGCCGCGGCTCCGTGCGGGGCCTACTGCCCCTGCCGGAGCTGCGGCAGCACCTTCGTGCGGTAGAAGTCGAAGAAGCCCTGCAGGTTCGGGCCGATCTGGTTGACGTAGATGCGGTCGAAGCCCGCGTCCGCGAAGCGCCGCAGCTCCGCCACGTGTTCGTCGACGTCGTCCCCGCACACCCGGCTGTCCCGGACCATGTCCTCGGTCACCAGCTGCTGGGCCTGCTCGAAGTGTTTCGGTGAGGGCAGCACCTGCCCCAGCTCGCCGGGCAGCTGCTCGTTGGCCCAGAGGCGGTGGACGGTGCGCACGCACTCCTCGCGGTCGGTGCCGTAGCAGACCTTGGTGCCGCCGCTCACCGGCTTCCCGCCGCCCCCGCCCTTGCGGTACTGCTCGACCATCGAGGCGTCCGGCATCATCGTGATGTAGCCGTCGCCGACGCGGGCGGCCAGTTTCGTCGCCGCCGGTCCGAAGCCGGAGATGTCGACCGGCACGGGTTCCTCCGGGACGGTGTAGAGGCGGGCGTTCTCCACGGTGTAGTGCGTGCCGTGGTGGTTGACCTCCTCGCCGGAGAACAGCCGCCGCATGATCTGCACGGCCTCCTCCAGCATGTCAAGCCGGATGTGCGCGGGGGGCCAGGCGTCGCCCAGGACGTGCTCGTTGAGGGCCTCGCCGGTGCCGACGCCCAGGCGGAACCGGCCGTCGGACATCACCGCCGCCGTCGCCGCCGCGTGCGCCACGACCGCCGGATGCGTCCGCACCGTCGGACACGTCACCGCCGTGCCCACCGGCAGGGACACCGCCTCCGACAGGGCGCCGATCACCGACCACACGAAGGGGCTCTGCCCCTGCTCGTCGTTCCAGGGGTGGTAGTGGTCGGAGATCCACAGGGACTCGAATCCGGCCTGTTCGGCCATCCGGGCCTGTTCGATCAGCTCCGCCGGACCGTACTGCTCGCACGAGAGGAAATAGCCGTACTCGGGCATGGGGGCGCCTTCCGCGACGGGGGCGGCTCGGGTCCGGTTCCGGGTACCCGGGGCCCCGGGCGGAAACCGGCCCACGTTTGGCCGCGGCGGCCAGGGGGACGCGGAAGTCTCCCGAGGTACGCCGACAGCGCCGGAGGACCAACCGTGAGCCGACCCTCGAGCCGACCCCGCATCCTGATCGTCGGTGCGGGCTTCGCCGGGTACCGCACCGCGCAGACCCTGTCCCGGCTGGCCCGGGGCCGGGCCGAGATCACCCTGCTCAACCCGACCGACTACTTCCTCTACCTCCCGCTGCTGCCGCAGGTCGCGGCGGGCATCCTGGAGCCCCGCCGGGTCACCGTCTCCCTGTCCGGCACGCTGCCGCACGTCCGGCTGGTGCTGGGGGAGGCCGAACGCATCGACCTCGACGGGCGCACGGTGCACTACACGGGGCCGGAGGGCGACGGCGGCAGCCTGTCCTACGACCGGCTGGTGCTGGCCGCCGGCAGCGTCAACAAGCTGCTGCCCATCCCCGGTGTCGCCGAGCACGCCCACGGGTTCCGCGGCCTGCCGGAGGCGCTGTACCTGCGGGACCACGTGACCCGGCAGGTGGAGCTCGCGTCCGCCACCGACGACCCGGCCGAGTGCTCCAGCCGCTGCACCTTCGTCGTGGTCGGCGCCGGCTACACGGGCACCGAAGTCGCCGCGCACGGCAAGCTGTTCACCGACTCCCAGGTCCACAAGCACCCCATGCGCACCGGGATGCGGCCGCGCTGGATGCTGCTGGACATCGCCGACCGGGTCCTGCCCGAACTGGACGAACGGCTCTCCCGCACCGCCGACCGGGTCCTGCGGGAACGCGGGGTGGACGTGCGGATGGGCACCTCCGTCAAGGAGGCGAAACCCGACGGCGTGCTGCTCACCGACGGCGAGTTCGTCGACACCCGGACGCTGGTGTGGTGCGTCGGGGTGCGGCCCGACCCGCTCGCCGAGTCCCTCGGCCTGCCCATGGAACGCGGCCGGCTGCTCGTCGACCCGCACCTCCAGGTGCCGGGACGCCCGGAGGTGTTCGCGTGCGGTGACGCGGCGGCCGTGCCGGACCTGGAGAAGCCGGGGCAGTACACCCCGATGACCGCGCAGCACGCCTGGCGGCAGGGCAAGGTCTGCGCGCAGAACATCGCCGCCTCCCTCGGCGACGGCGAGCGGCGCGCCTACCGGCACAAGGACCTGGGGTTCGTCGTGGACCTGGGCGGTGCCCAGGCCGCGGCCGACCCGCTGGGCGTGCCGCTGTCCGGGCCGGTGGCCGGGCTCGTGACCCGCGGCTACCACCTGGCGGCGATGCCCGGCAACCGGGTGCGGGTGGCCGCCGACTGGCTGCTGGACGCGGTGCTCCCGCGCCAGGCCGTCCAGCTGGGCCTCGTACGGTCCTGGTCGGTGCCGCTGGACACGGCGTCCCCGGAGCTGGCCCGGATGCCCGGCCCGCCGGAACGCGAGCCGTCCGGCGAGGACGCCGGCACCGGGCGGCCCGCCGAGGACGGCGGACCCGAGAAGGACCGGGCCGGTGACGAACCCGCGAAGAACCAGCCCGGTGGCGAGCCGGCGAAGAACCAGCCGGGCGGTGAGCCCGCCAGGAACCAGCCGGGCGGTGAGCCCGCGAAGAACCAGCCCTCGGGGGCGGGCCCGGCCCACGACGCCCCCGGCCCCGTCAAACGCACCGACAACCCCGGCGACCGCGCCGAAGGAGACTCATGAACACCGGTGAACTCACCGAGCTCGGACAGCAGTTGCGTGTGGACAGCGTGCGGGCCGCGGCCGCCGCGGGCTCCGGGCACCCCACGTCCTCGATGTCCGCGGCCGACGTGATGGCCGTGCTGTTCGCCCACCACTTCCGGTACGACTTCGACCGCCCGGGCCACCCCGGCAACGACCGGCTCGTCCTCTCCAAGGGGCATGCCTCCCCGCTGATGTACGCCGCCTACAAGGCGGCCGGCGCCATCGACGACGAGGAACTGCTCACCTTCCGCAAGGCGGGCAGCCGCCTGGAGGGCCATCCCACGCCCCGCCGGCTGCCCTACGTGGAGACGGCCACCGGTTCACTCGGCCAGGGCCTGCCGGTCGGCGTCGGGATCGCGCTGTCCGGGAAGCGGCTCGACCGGGCCGACTACCGGGTCTGGGTGCTGTGCGGGGACAGCGAGATGGCCGAGGGATCGATCTGGGAGGCCGCGGAGCACGCCGGCCACGAGCACCTGGACAACCTCACCGTGATCGTGGACGTCAACCGGCTCGGCCAGCGCGGCCCCACCCGGCACGGCCACGACCTCGCCGCCTACGCCCGCCGCTTCCAGGCCTTCGGCTGGCACACCACCGAGGTGGACGGCCACGACGTGGACGCCCTCGACCGGGCCTTCGGGGAGGCCGCCTCGACCCTGGGCCGGCCGACCGCGATCCTCGCCCGCACCCTCAAGGGCAAGGGCGTCGCGGCGGTCGAGGACCGGGAGGGCCAGCACGGCAAGCCGCTGCCCGAGGCCGACGACGCGATCGCCGAACTGGGCGGCCCCCGCGACCTGCGCGTACGGGTGCCCGAACCGCCCGACACCGGCGCCCCGCACTCCGTGCCCACGGGGGAGGCCACGCTGCCCCGCTGGGAGCGGGGCGAGGAGGTGGCGACCCGGAACGCCTTCGGTGAGGCCCTCACCGCCCTCGGCACCGCGCGCGGCGACGTCGTGGCCCTCGACGGCGAGGTCGGCGACTCCACCCGCGCGGAGTTCTTCGCCAAGGAGCACCCCGAGCGCTACTTCGAGTGCTACATCGCCGAGCAGCAGATGGTGGCCACCGCGGTCGGCATGGCCTCCCGGGGCTGGGTGCCGTACGCGTCCACCTTCGCCGCGTTCCTGACCCGCGCCCACGACTTCATCCGGATGGCGTCGGTCAGCGGCTCCTGCCTGAACCTGGTCGGCTCCCACGCGGGCGTCGCCATCGGGCAGGACGGGCCGAGCCAGATGGGCCTGGAGGACCTGGCGATGATGCGGGCGGTCCACGGTTCGACCGTCCTGTACCCGTGCGACGCCAACCAGACGGCCCGGCTGGTGGCCGCGATGGCGGGCCTCGACGGCATCCGCTACCTGCGCACCTCGCGCGGTGAGAGCGCGGTGATCTACGGGCCGGACGAGGAGTTCCCGGTCGGCGGCAGCAAGGTGCTGCGCGCGTCGGACCGGGACCGGCTCACCCTGGTCGCGGCCGGGGTGACGGTGCCCGAGGCGCTGAGCGCGGCGGACGCGTTGGAGCGGGAGGGCATCGCGGTCCGGGTGATCGACCTGTACTCGCTCAAGCCGGTCGACCGCGACACCCTGCGCCGGGCCGCCGAGGAGACCGGCTGCCTGGTCACCGTGGAGGACCACCATCCGGAGGGCGGGCTCGGCGACGCCGTCGCGGAGGCCTTCGCCGACGGGCGGCCCGTGCCGCGCCTGGTCCGGCTCGCGGTGCGCGACATGCCCGGGTCGGCGTCCCCCGAGGAGCAGCTGCGGGCCGCCGGCATCGACGCCGGGTCGATCGCGGCGGCCGGGCGGCTGCTGGTGGAGGAGGCGATCGTGCCGTGAGCGAGGGCGGGGGCCCGGCGCGCACGGTCCGGGCCGGCCGCCGCAGCGTGCGGATCCGCCGGCCGGACAAGGTGTTCTTCCCCGGCGGGCGGGGCACCCCGGAGTACACCAAGGGCGACCTGGCCGACTACCACCGGGCCGTCGCGCCGTACCTGCTGCCCCACCTGCGGGGCCGCCCGCTGATGCTGGACCGGCGTCCGGACGGCATCGACGGGCCGGCCTTCATGCAGAAGAACACCCCTGAGCACTACCCGGAGTGGATCACCAGGATCGAGGTCGGCAAGGAGGGCGGTACCGTCACGCACACCGTGTGCGACGACACCGCGACGCTGCTCCACCTCGTCGACCAGGCCGCCGTCACCCTGCACCGCTGGCTGTCCCGGGCCGGCCCGTCCCGCTCCCGGCAGGGCAGGGACGGCACCGACCCCCTGGAGCGGCCCGACCGGCTGGTCTTCGACCTGGACCCCTCCGGGGAGGGCCGGGACGCCTTCGAGACGGTGCGGTGGACCGCGCGGGTGCTGGGGGAGCTGCTCGACGAGCTGCGCCTGTCGTCCGCCCTGATGACCACCGGCTCGCGCGGTCTGCACGTGATCGTGCCGCTGGACCGCGGGCAGGACTTCGACGCGGTGCGCGCCTTCGCCCGCGACGTCGCCGACACCCTGGCCGCCGCCCATCCCGACCGCCTCACCACCGCGGCCCGCAAGAAGGACCGCGGGGACCGGCTCTACCTCGACGTCCAGCGCAACGCCTACGCGCAGACCGCGGTCGCCCCCTGGACGGTGCGCGCCCTTCCCGGCGCCCCCGTCGCGGCTCCCGTCCCCTGGGAGCAGCTGGACGACCCGGAGCTGCACGCCCGCCGCTGGACCCTCGCCGACGCCGTCGAGCACGCCCGCACCGACCCCTGGGGCGGGCTGCTGCGCCGCGGACGCGCCCTGGGCCCGGCCCGCCGCAGACTCGACGCCCTGCGCGGCTGACCCGCGGCCCGTCCGGCGGGCTCCGGCCGTGGACGGAACGTGCCCGCCCGGTGACCGGAAACGCCACCCGGGTGTGGCAATCGGGTGAGCCGGTGGAGGTTTGACGAACTGACTTGCGGCCACACGGAGGGGGAGGTGGCCATGTCGAACGAGAACACCGAGGAACCACAGAGTTCCCGCGAAACCCAGGAACCGCAGGAAGACCAGGAGACGCAGGAACCCCGTAAGAAGTCCCCGGCCACGCGGAGAACCCGGAAGACCGGGACGGCCCGGAAATCCGGGGAGTCCGGCGGATCGGGGCGGACCGGAGAGCCGGCCGAGACCAGCACGCAGACCCGGCAGATGGGCCCGATGGAGGTGCTGCGCCAGGCGCGCGGACAGCTGGCGGAGCTCACCGGCCGGGAAGCCGAGTCCGTGTCGTCCTTCGGGCGGACGGAGGAGGGCTGGGCACTGGAGATCGAAGTGCTCGAACTGGAGCGCGTGCCCGACACGATGAGCCTGATGGCGAGCTACCAGGTGGAGCTGGACCACGAGGGTCTGCTCACCGGTTACCGCCGCGTCCGGCGCTACGAGCGAGGACGTTCCGACGCACGCAGGGGCGGCGGCCGCTAGGCCGCCCGACCGGACCCACATACCTACCGAGGAGGACAATCCGCACATGACAGTCGTACCGGCACAGCAATCCGGTGGCGGAGGCGGCAGCAGCGGCCTCTACGACGTACTCGAGCTCGTACTCGACAGGGGGCTCGTCATCGACGCATTCGTGCGCGTGTCCCTGGTCGGCATCGAGATTCTCAAGATCGACGTGCGTGTCGTCGTCGCCAGCGTGGACACCTATCTGCGGTTCGCGGAGGCGTGCAACCGCCTCGACCTGGAGGCCGGGCCCCGCAAGGACCCGGGCCTGCCCGATCTGGTCGGCGAGATGACCGAGTCGGGCGCCCGAGGCAAGTCCAAGGGGGCGCTGTCCGGCGCCGCCGAGACCATCTCGGACGCCTTCAAGCAGGCCCGGGGTGAGTCGGAGGAGGAGACCGAGTCCCGCCCCCGCGCCCGTAAGAGCACCTCCTCGCGCCGGAAGGAGGAGCAGTGAGCACCTACGTCTACGGCATCACGGCGAGCTCGCACCCCGCACTGCCCGAGGGCATGGGCGGCGTCGGCGACCCGTCGCGCCCCGTGCGACTGCTGACGGTGGGCTCCCTGACGGCTGTCGTCAGTGACGCCCCCGAGGGCCTGCGCCCCAAGCGGCGGGAGCTGCTCGCCCACCAGAACGTGCTCAGCGAGACCGGCGCCGCCGGCTGTGTGCTGCCGATGCGCTTCGGCTCGGTGGCCGAGGACGACGAGTCGGTGACGGCGGTGCTCGCGGAGCGGGCCGATCACTACGAGGAGCGCCTGCGCGCCCTGGACGGCCGCGTCGAGTACAACGTCAAGGCCAACCATGTCGAGGAGGCCGTGCTGCACCACGTGATGGCCGGCAATCCGGAGATCCGCGCCCTCGCCGAGGCCAACCGCCAGTCCGGCGGCGGCAGTTACGAGGACAAGATCCACCTGGGCGAGATGGTCGCCGGTGCGGTCCAGGCCCAGGAGGCCGAGGACGGTGCCGCCGTGCAGCGGGCCCTGGAGCCGGCTGCGGACGCGGTCAGCGTGGGTCCGGAGTCCTCCGGCTGGCTCGCCAACGTCTCCTTCCTCGTGAAGCGGGACTCGGCGGAGAACTTCCTGTCCGCCGTGGAGCAGCTGCGCAAGGACATGCCCCACCTGGAGGTGCGGCTGAACGGCCCGCTGCCCCCGTACAGCTTCGTCGAGCCCGGACCGGCCGAACCCGTGGCCAGTACGGCGGGCGGGGCGGACGCCGGAGCGGGGTGACGTCATGGGTCTGATCTCGGAGGTCCTGCTGCTGCCGTTCGCCCCGGTGCGCGGCAGCGGCTGGGCCATCCGGCAGGTGCTCCGGGAAGCGGAGCGCATCTACTACGACCCGGCCACGATCCGTGCGGAACTGGCCCGGCTCGAAGAGCAGTTGGAGGCCGGAGAGATCACCGAGGAGGAGTTCGACCGGCAGGAGGACGAACTCCTCGACCGGCTGGAGACCGCAACGCGCACAGGCGCGGGTACAGGGGACGGGACGGCACCACAATGAATCGAACGGGACTCGGCCTCGCGATAGGGGCCGGCTACCTTCTCGGCCGGACGAAGAAGCTGAAGATGGCGCTCGCCGTCGGCGGACTCGTGGCCGGGAAGAAACTCAACCTCAGCCCGAAGATGGTCGGGGAGCTGGTGTCCCAGCAGCTGCGGAACAACCCGCAGTTCAAGGAGATCGGCGACCAGCTGCGCGGCGATCTGCGCGGGGTCGGCAAGGCCGCCTCCGGCGCGATGATCGAGCGGCAGCTCGACTCCCTCGCCGACCGGCTGCACGGCCGGACCGCGCAGATGCGCGACCAGCTCGCGGGCGGCGGCGCCACGGACCGGGACGAGGACGAGGACGCCCGCGACGAGCGGGACGAGTCCGGGGACGACCTCGACGACGCCGAGGACGCCGAGGACAGGGACGACACCCGCGACGACGAGCCCGCGGACGAGGACGAGGGCGACGAGGAACCGGAGCGGGAGGAACGGGCTCCCGCGCGGGCGAAGAAGTCCGCGCCCGCCAAGAAGGCCGCCAAGAAGGCGCCGGCGAAGAAGGCGCCCGCCAAGAAGGCGGCACCGGCGAAGAAGGCCGCCAAGAAGACCGCCGCCAGGAAGACGTCGGCCGCGGCCCGCGGTACCCGCTCCCGCTCGCGGAAGGGAGGCGGTGAGGGATGAGCGACACACTCGGCTCGGCCACCGGCGCGGGACGCGACGGGGAGAAGCAGAACCCGCTCGCCGACCTCGCCCACAGCGAGGCCGCCGACCGCCTCAAGGCCGAGGTGCAGGAGTACCTCGCGGCGCAGGCCACCCGCCTGCTGACCGGAGTCGGCCACAAGCTCGGGGAGACCACCAACAAGCTGAACGACATCGCCGAGGGCAACAGCCCCGGCTTCGCCCGGCTCGCACTCGACGGAGGCCGCAAGATCGCCGAGGGCAAGAGCCCCCTGCGCAGCGCCGTCGAGGTGGGCGCCTCCCGTGCCAAGGACAACGTCATGGGCGCTCTGAAGGGGCTCGGTGGCGGCGGAGGGAAGAGCAAGCGCAAGCGCTCCGCCGGCAAGAAGCCCACCGTCATCATCGAGCAGATCGACATCGGGGTGCCGCTCCGCACCGCCTACGACCAGTGGACGCAGTACCAGGACTTCAGCACCTTCGCCAAGGGCGTCAAGAGTGCCAACAAGTCCGACGACACCACCTCGGACTGGCAGGCCAAGGTCTGGTGGTCCAACCGCAGCTGGAAGGCGCAGACCACCGAGCAGGTCCCCGACGACCGCATCGCGTGGACCTCGGAGGGAGCCAAGGGCACGACGAAGGGCGTCGTCTCCTTCCACTCCCTCGGCGAGAACCTCACGCGGGTGCTGCTGGTCATCGAGTACTACCCCTCGGGGTTCTTCGAGAAGACCGGCAACATCTGGCGCGCCCAGGGCCGCCGGGCCCGGCTCGACCTGAAGAACTTCGCCCGCTTCATCACCATCAAGGGCGAGGCGGAGGACAGCTGGCGCGGTGAGATCCGCGATGGCGAGGTCGTGCAGAGCCACGAGGACGCGGTCGCCGAGGAGGAGCAGGAGCAGGACGAGACCTCCGGCGACGAGGGCGACGGCGAGGGCGGACCCGAGGACGAGGCGGAGGACGAGGACGAAGCCCGGGACGACGACGAAGCCCGGGACGAGGACGAGCCCGACGGCGCCGACGAGGAGTACGAGGGCGAGCCCGACGACGAGTCCGCGCGGGACGAGGAACCCGAGGACGAGCCGGAGGACGAGCCCGAGGACGAGTACGACGACGAGTACGAGGACGACGAGGAGTACGACGAGCCGGAGGCGGAGGACGCCTACGAGGACGAGGCCGAGGACGAGTACGCCGAGGGCGGGAGCCGGCGATGACCACCCCCCGTCGGGCACCCGACCCGTACTACGGGCAGGGCAGCGGAGCCAATCTGGCCGACATCCTGGAACGGGTGCTCGACAAGGGGATCGTCATCGCGGGTGACATCCGCATCAATCTGCTCGACATCGAGCTGCTCACCATCAAGCTGCGCCTCATCGTGGCCTCCGTCGACAAGGCGAAGGAGATGGGCATCGACTGGTGGGAGACCGACCCGGCACTGTCCTCGCGTGCCCGGCGGGACGAACTGGCCCGGGAGAACGCCGAGTTGCGTGAGCGGCTGGCCCGGCTTGAGGAGCTGGAGCCCCGCCGCGCCGAGGAGGAGGCCCCGTGACCGGACTGCGGTACGTCTACGCCGTCTGCCGGCCGTTCGGCACCCCGCTCCAGGCCCAGCTGACCGGGGTGGCCGGCGCGCCGCCCCGGCTGCTGGGCCACCACGGCCTGGTGGCCGTCGTCAGCCACGTGCCGGAGGCCGACTTCGCCGAGGAACCGCTGCGCGCGCACCTCGAGGACCTGGACTGGCTCACCGCGGTCGCCCGCGCCCATCAGGGCGTCATCGACGCGCTGACCACCGTCACCACCCCCCTGCCGCTGCGTCTGGGCACCGTCTTCCGCGACGACAGCGGCGTCCGCACGATGATGGAGACCCGCGAGGAGGGCTTCCTGGGCACCCTGGACCGGCTGGAGGGCCGGGTGGAGTGGGGCGTCAAGGTGTACGTGGAGGACGAGACGCCGCCGGCGCCGGCCGAGCCCGCGCCGAAGCCCGCCTCGGGCCGGGACTACCTGCGGCAGCGCCGCATGCAGACGAAGTCCCGGGAGGACCGGTGGGGAAAGGCCGAGACCTTCGCGGCCCGGCTGCACGAGTCCCTGCGGGAACACGCCGAGGACTCCCGGCTGCACGCACCGCAGAATCCCACCCTGTCCGGCGCCTCCGGGCGGAATGTGCTCAACGCGGCCTATCTGGTGCCGCGCGCACAGTCCGAGGCATTCGTGGAAAGGGTGGAAAGGACGAAGGACGGTATGCCCGGAATTCGCGTGGAACTCACCGGACCGTGGGCCGCCTATTCGTTCGCCGGTGAGGAATCCACTGTGGGGGAGGGGTCGTGACCGTCGTCGAACACCGGGAGATCGCCCTGGTGGACCTGCTCGACCGGCTGCTGGCCGGCGGGGTCGTCATCACCGGCGACATCACCCTGCGCATCGCGGACGTGGATCTCGTCCGGATCGATCTGAACGCGCTCATCAGCTCGGTCAACGAGAACGTCCCGTCACCCTTCGAGGAGCTGCGTTGACCGGCCCTCCGCACGACGAGCACCATGGCGGGCGGCCGCATCGCGGGCGCCGTCACCGCATGGACCTGGAGCCCGACACGGTCGAGCGGGACCTCGTCAAACTCGTGCTCACCGTCGTGGAGTTGCTGCGCCAGCTGATGGAACGCCAGGCGCTGCGCCGCTTCGACGTCGGGGACCTGACCGAGGAGCAGGAGGAGCGCGTCGGGCTCACCCTGATGCTCCTGGAGGAGCGCATGACGGAACTGCGCGAGCGCTACGGACTGCGGCCCGAGGACCTCAATCTGGACCTCGGGCCGCTGGGACCGCTGCTGCCCCGGGACTGACGCCCCGGGGCACCTCACCGGCGGGTCACCACCGGTACCAGCGGCCCCTGCCTCCGCCCGCCGTGGTGCTGCGCATCACGAATCCCAGCAGCCAGACGACCAGCACCGCCACCGCTATCCACCAAAGAGCCTTTACCGCGAATCCCGCACCGAAAAGGATGAGGGCCAGAAGCAGTACGAGCAGAATCGGAACCATAGTGTCAACCTCCTGACACTCTGATTGCCCCTAATTCTGGTTTCAGGCTTCCTTGCGGCAAAGAATTTCGCCGTGCAGCACACTGAACCATCCGTCGTCCCGGGCGCCCCATTCCCGCCAGGCGTCCGCCACCGCCCGCAGCCCGGCACGGGTGGTGAATCCGCCGTCGACGGCCCGCTCCGCATAGGACGACGCCACGGTGCGGTCCGCCCACAGGCCGCTCCACCACGCCCGCTCGTCCGGCGTCGAGAAGGTCCAGGTGGACGAGGTGGCCCGCACATCGGTCCACCCGGCCGCCAGGGCCCAGGACTTCAGCCGCCGCCCGGCGTCCGGCTCGCCCCCGTTGGCGCGGGCCACCCGGCGGTACAGGTCCCGCCAGTCGTCCAGGCCGGGGGACGCCGGATACCAGGCCATGGCGGCGTAGTCGGAGTCCCGCACGGCGATCAGCCCGCCCGGCCGCGTCACCCGCCGCATCTCCCGCAGGGCACCCACCGGGTCGCCGACGTGCTGGAGCACCTGATGGGCGTGGACCACACAGAACGTGTCGTCGGGGAACCCCAGCGCGTGCACGTCGCCGGCCGTGAAGTCGACAGCGGCCAGGCCCCGCTGACGGGCCGTCGCCCTCGCCTGCGCCAGGATCGCGGGCGCCCGGTCCAGGCCCGTGACATGACCGCCGGGAACCCGCTCCGCCAGGTCGGCGGTGATGGTGCCGGGCCCGCAGCCCACGTCCAGGACCCGCATGCCGGGCTCCAGCGCGCCGAGCAGGTATCCGGCGGAGTTCCCGGCCGTGCGCCAGGTGTGCGACCTGAGGACCGACTCGTGGTGCCCGTGCGTGTAGACGGCGCTCTCCCGCGGTGCGGACATGGTGCCTCCACCCCTCCCGTGTCGTGGTGACGCCCCTCACGCTACGCCGGAACTCCATCATGTGAGACTCATGTCTTGTCATCCGGACGCGATGTCGAGGCGTCCCCGGACCGCCCGGCCGGCCCGTAAAGCGTTTGTCACCCGCCCGCACGCCCCGGACAATCGCCCCCATGGGTCATCTGGAAGCCGCGCACCTGGAGTACTTCCTCCCCGACGGGAGGCCGCTGCTCGGCGACGTCTCCTTCCGCGTCGGGGAGGGCGCCGTCATGGCCCTCGTGGGGCCCAACGGCGCGGGGAAGACGACCCTGCTCCGCCTGCTGGCCGGTGAACTGAAGCCGCACGGCGGATCCGTCACCGTCTCCGGCGGGCTCGGCGTGATGCGCCAGTTCGTCGGCTCCGTGCGGGACGACAGCACCGTCCGCGACCTGCTCGTCTCGGTCGCCACGCCCCGCGTCCGCGAGGCCGCCCGCGCCGTGGACCGGGCCGAACACGCCATCATGACGGTCGACGACGAGGCCGCCCAGCTCGCCTACGCCCAGGCCCTCGCCGACTGGGCGGAGGCCCGCGGCTACGAGGCGGAGACGCTGTGGGACATGTGCACCATGGCGGCGCTCGGCGTGCCCTACGAGAAGGCGCAGTGGCGTCAGGTGCGCACCCTCTCCGGCGGTGAGCAGAAACGCCTCGTGCTGGAGGCCCTGCTGCGCGGCACCGACCAGGTCCTGCTCCTCGACGAGCCCGACAACTACCTCGACGTGCCCGGCAAGCGGTGGCTGGAGGGCCGGCTCGAGGAGACCCGCAAGACCGTGCTGTTCGTGTCCCACGACCGCGAGCTCCTCGCCCGGACCGCCCAGCGCGTCGTCTCCCTGGAACCGAGCCCCACCGGCGCCGACGCCTGGGTGCACGGCGGCGGCTTCGCCACCTACCACGAGGCCCGCCGGGAACGCTTCGCCCGTTTCGAGGAGCTCCGCCGGCGCTGGGACGAGAAGCACGCCCAGCTGAAGAAGCTGGTGCTGAACCTCCGCCAGGCGGCGTCCGTCAGCCCCGACATGGCCTCCCGCTACCAGGCGGCCCAGACCAGGCTGCGCAAGTTCGAGGAGGCCGGCCCGCCGCCGGAGCCGCCGCGCGAGCAGGACATCACCATGCGTCTGAAGGGCGGCCGTACCGGTGTCCGCGCGGTGACCTGCGAACGGCTGGAGCTGACCGGCCTGATGCGGCCCTTCGACCTGGAGGTGTTCTACGGCGAGCGGGTCGCTGTGCTCGGCTCCAACGGCTCCGGCAAGTCGCACTTCCTGCGCCTGCTCGCCGGCGACGACGTCCGCCACACCGGCGACTGGCGGCTCGGCGCCCGCGTCGTCCCCGGGCACTTCGCCCAGACGCACGCCCACCCCGAGCTGGAGGGCCGCACCCTGCTGGACATCCTCTGGAAGGAGCACGCCCAGGACCGGGGGGCCGCCATGTCCCGGCTGCGCCGCTACGAACTCACCGGCCAGGCCGAGCAGACCTTCGACCGGCTCTCCGGCGGCCAGCAGGCCCGCTTCCAGATCCTCCTGCTGGAACTCCAGGGCGTCACCGCCCTGCTCCTCGACGAGCCGACGGACAACCTCGACCTGGAGTCGGCGGAGGCGCTCCAGGAGGGCCTGGAGTCGTTCGAGGGCACGGTCCTGGCCGTCACCCACGACCGCTGGTTCGCCCGCTCCTTCGACCGGTTCCTGGTCTTCGGCAGCGACGGCCGGGTCCGGGAGACCCCGGAACCCGTCTGGGACGAACGCCGGGTGGAACGCGCCCGCTGAGCGGCGCCGGACACGAGGGAGCCCCCGCGGCCCGACGCCCGCGGGGGCTCCTCCTGCTCACCGGGCCCACCGTGCGCACGGTGGGCACCGGTCACTTCCAGCGCAGCAGGGCTCCCAGTCCGCCCACCGGGGCGTCGTCGTCCGCCGCCCGGTCGGGCGTGTCACCGGTGCCGCCGGAGTCCCGGTCCGTGTTCAGGTCGCCCTGCGTGCTGCGGTCCAGATCCGCCCCCACGACCAGCGCGGACGCGTCCGTCATCGCCGCCGACCGGATCAGCGCGTCGTCCGCCCGCGCCGGCCAGGACCGCTGTTCGCCCAGGATCTTCAGATCGGTGCGCCGCACCGCGACCTGGTCGGGGTCCTCACCGATCCACACCTCACGGTGCGCGTCGGGCCCGTCCGGGCGGATCAGCAACTCGTCGATGCGGTGCTCGCGCGCCGCCTCCACCAGCGCGGGGACCCCTTCGACGGCCGCCGCCCGGCCCGCGTCGTCCGGGGCCCGCGCGGCCAGGAACCGTTCCAGTTCCGCCGCCTCCCGCTCCCGGACGTGATCGGTGCGGATGCGCTCCACGTCCTCGTCCAGCAGCCGGGAGCCGCTGCCGTGCGGGGCGTCCACCACCAGCCCGTGCAGCCGCTGCGGCAGCCGCTCGTGCACCGCCCGCCGCTCACGGTCGTCCCCCACCAGGATCAGCAGGTCGGCGCCGGTCTCCTCCTGGCACACGGCGAGCGCGTCGGCGATCTCCGCCGCGTTGTGCTCCCAGGTGTTCTCCACCCGCAGCTGGAAGTGCCGCTCCGACCAGTCGGCGGACGCGGTGCGGTGCACCGGCCACTGGCGCCCGGTGACCCCGCCGGCGTCGTCCCGGCCGAGCACACTGCGCAGCTCGAAGTCCGCGCCCTTGCGGTCGACGTAGGCCACCACCGCCACGGGGTCCTCGCCCAGCAGCTCCAGCAGCGGCGCGACCCGGGGCAGCGGCGCCCACCGCGCCCAGTCACCGCCGTGCGGGGGACGGGCGAGCGGCGCCTCCAGCACCACCTCGCCGTCCCGGGCGAACAGCACCCGGCCGTCCGGTCCGGGGGAGGGCGGCGCGCCGTCGACCGCGTCGAGCACGGCCCGGCACGTCGCCTCGTCCGCACCCTGCTCGGTCAGCTCCCGGGCCATCGCCCGCGCCGTCAGGTGCCGCTGGTGCGCCGTGTCCTCGGAGTGCCGGGAGGTGTCGACGTACACGGAGGCCCAGGGGCCGGGACGTTCGTAGAGTGGGTGCAGAAACGCGAGATCCATGGGGTCCCTCCCGGAAACCGCTCGGGGTAGTGCTTGTGCTGACCGGGCGGGTACCCGGGGACCATGAACGAACACGACGAGCGGGGCACCACGATGACCGGAGTCGAGCCGGACCGCCTGGACGACCAGCAGCTCATGAAGGAGCTGGAGACGATCCACCGCACGCGTCACGACACGCTGCTGTACGGCTCCGACGACGCGCTGCGCACCCACAACGAGCGCATGGCCCAGCTGGAGGGCGAGTACCTGCGCCGCAACCCGCACCGTCCGGTGGCCGCCGGCCGCACCCGCGAGGGCGCCCGCGAACGCACCGGTTCGGACACGGCGACACCGTCCACCCCGGGCACCTGACCCGTCCGGACGGTCACGCCCGCCGGTCTTCCGGTGCGCGCGGGGGGCTTCGGGCATGCCTGCGGGGCCCGCCCGGTGGACGGGCCCCGCAGGCCGTGCAAGGAGGGGGACCTCAGGCGGCTGCCTGCGTCTCCCGCGCGAACACCTCCAGGAACGTCTCGCAGAACGCCTTGAGGTCGTCCGGCTTGCGGCTGGTGACCAGCTTGGCGGGCGCGTGGTCGCAGACCTTCACCTGCTCGTCGACCCAGGTCGCCCCCGCGTTGCGCAGGTCCGTCTGCAGGCTCGGCCAGCTGGTGAGCACCCGGCCGCGCACCACGTCCGCCTCGATCAGGGTCCAGGGCGCGTGACAGATCGCCGCGACCGGACGGCCCTGCTCGAAGAAGTCCCGCACGAACGCGACGGCCTTGTCGTCCATGCGCAGGAAGTCGGGGTTGGCCACTCCGCCCGGCAGGACCAGTCCGCCGAAGGAGTCCGCCGACGTCTCGCCGACCACCTCCTGGACGGGGAACGTGTCCGCCTTGTCGAGATGGTTGAACGCCTGGACGGTGCCGGACTGCGTCGACACCAGCACGGGTTCGTGCCCGGCGTCCACCGCCGCCTGCCAGGGCTCGGTCAGCTCCACCTGCTCGACGCCCTCGGGTGCGGTCAGAAATGCGATACGCATCGTGTGTCCACGTCCTTCCTTCATTCGTTCCGGTCGGGTTCGGCGCGGCTGATGCCGGCGAGCGCGGACCCCGGCTCGCGGTCCTCGGCGAGGTCGCCCAGGCTCACCACTCCCACCGGCAGCCCGTTCTCCACGACCGGGATCCGCCGTACGGTCTGCTCCCGCATCAGCCGGACCGCCGTGGACACGGGGTCGTCGGGGGCCAGGATCAGCGGGTCCGGCGTGCACACCGACGCGGCGCTCACCCCCTGCGGGTCCCGCCCGTCGGCGACCGCCCGGACCGTGATGTCACGGTCGGTGAGCACCCCGACGACCCGTTCGCCGTCGGCCACCACCACGTCGCCGATGTCCTGGGTGCGCATGAGCTGCGCGGCCTCGGCGATCGAGGCGTCCGGGCGCACGGCGACCACGCCCGGAGTCATCACGTCCTTGACACATCGGGTCATGACGTCGGTCTCTTCTCCCCTCCCCGGCGTACCGGGACGGCTGGGCGTTCTTCGTCTCCCGGCGTACCGGGAGAGTCAGGCGTTCTCGGTCTCCCGCGACCGGGTCAGCGCCTCGGCCAGCTCC
The DNA here is from genome assembly GCF_010548465.1 of Streptomyces sp. SID14436. GTDB lineage: Bacteria > Actinomycetota > Actinomycetes > Streptomycetales > Streptomycetaceae > Streptomyces. Next base: position 17,143 of record NZ_JAAGMD010000743.1, read on the forward strand.
TGCACGTTGGCGTAGCGGGCCTGCCGCGGCAGGCGCTCCAGGGCCTCGACCAGGGCGTCGGGGGCGTGCCGCCGGGTCAGGGCGCGCATCAGCTCCCGCGGGCCCGCGGGGAACGCCCCCCGGCCCAGGATCCTGGCCAGCTCCAGCCGCACCGACTCCAGCGACGTCGCGCGGCCCGGCGTCACCGGACCGTGCGCCACCTCCGGGTCGTCCTCGGCGGGCGGCTCCGGGTCGTGCCACTCCTCGGCACGGGTCGGGTGGCCCGACCGGAGCAGTCCCTGCAGTTCGTGCTTCATCTCGTCGTCGCGGTGGACGCTGAGCCGGTCACTGCCTCGCTGCATGTCTCCCTCCAGCTCCTACGGGGGTCCGCTCCGCGTACCCGCCGGGCGGGGACCGACACCGGGTTCCGAGCGGTGGATCCACGGGACGCGGTGGACCGGTCGCGGTGGCTCCGGTTTGCTCCCCGCCGTGCGGGAGACCCGGGTGCACGGCCCCCCACGAGCCTCCTGGAGAGGAACGGCCATGGCGGTGCTCGCTGTGCTCATACCGGTGCTCATGCTCGGCATGCTCCTGATGATGGGGCGTTACGAAGACCTCGTGCTGCCGCGCGAGGCGGAACCCCGGCCCGACCCCGAACCGGACGCGGCCACCGCGCCCTGAGACCCTGACGGCCCCCCCCTGACGGCCCGGGCCGTCGGACGGCCGCCCCGACGCCCACACGCCGTCCGATCACGCAGAGTCACCCGGCGTGAGGGGTTTGCGAGGGGTGGGGGCGGGCAGGGGCAGAACAGTGCTTCGGACAGGAGGCACGTCCGTGAGGTGGCATCCCCGCCCCGCGTGCCTGTCCCGAAGACCGGTGCGTGTCTCACGGTGACCGTCCGTCCCCGAGCACTCCGAGGGAGTTGCGACGCACCATGCCGATGCGAGCGAGCACCAAGCCCCACCCCCATAACGACGCCCCCGACACGTCCGCCGCCTTCCGCCGGCTGGCGGACCTCCCGCCGGGCGCGGAGCGTGACGCGCTCCGCGACGAGATCGTCGAGGCGTGGCTCCCCATGGCCGACCGTCTCGCCGGCCGTTTCCGCAGCCGCGGCGAGAGCTACGACGACCTGCGCCAGGTCGCCGCTCTCGGCCTCGTCAAGGCCGTCGACCGGTACGACCCCGCACTCGGCAACGCCTTCGAGAGCTACGCCGTGCCCACCATCACCGGCGAGATCAAGCGGCACTTCCGCGACCACATGTGGACCCTGCACGTCCCGCGCCGGGTGCAGGACCTGCGCAACCGCGTCCGCTACGCCGCACAGGACCTCTCCCAGACCATCCCCGGCCGCCGTCCCACGGTCGCCGAGCTCGCCGAGCACACCCACCTCACCGAGGAGGACGTGCGCACCGGCCAGGAGGCACTGGAGAGCTTCTCCGCGCTGTCGCTGGACGCCGAACTCCCCGGCAGCGACGACGGATACTCCCTCGGGGACGCCCTCGGCGCGCCCGACCCGGCGCTGGACACCGTCGTCGACCGCGAGGCCGTCAAGGACCGGCTGGCCGCCCTGCCCGAGCGCGAGCGGGCGATCCTGTACATGCGGTTCTTCGGCGACATGACCCAGAGCCGCATCGCCGAACAGCTCGGCATCTCCCAGATGCACGTCTCCCGACTGATCAGCCGCTGCTGCGGCCGGGTCCGCGACGAGGTGCTGCACGACGGCGACGACGACTGACGCGCGATCCGCGGGCCGGGATCCGTCCGGCCGGCAGTGACCGGTGGCCGTGGCAGGACGCCACGGCCACCACGCATGTCCGGTCCCCTGCGGGGGCGGTCCTCTTCACCTGACGCGGCACCGTGGGGAGGGGCCCGGGGGCACGCCGCCACGCGGTGGTGACCGCCGGGATTCACCCGGTCGGGCCCCGCGCGTCGCGCGAATGGGGTCCGGCCGCGCGCGGGGCGGCCCCGCGGGCCGGGATCCGTCCGGCCGGCAGTGACCGGTGGCCGTGGCAGGACGCCACGGCCACCACGCATGTCCGGTCCCCTGCGGGGGCGGTCCTCTTCACCTGACGCGGCACCGTGGGGAGGGGCCCGGGGGCACGCCGCCACGCGGTGGTGACCGCCGGGGTTCACCCGGTCGGGCCCCGCGCGTCGCGCGAATGGGGTCCGGCCGCGCGCGGGGCGGCCCCGCGGGCCGGGATCCGTCCGGCCGGCAGTGACCGGTGGCCGTGGCAGGACGCCACGGCCACCACGCATGTCCGGTCCCCTGCGGGGGCGGTCCTCTTCACCTGACGCGGCACCGTGGGGAGGGGCCCGGGGGCACGCCGCCACGCGGTGGTGACCGCCGGGATTCACCCGGTCGGGCCCCGCGCGTCGCGCGAATGGGGTCCGGCCGCGCGCGGGGCGGCCCCGCGGGCCGGGATCCGTCCGGCCGGCAGTGACCGGTGGCCGTGGCAGGACGCCACGGCCACCACGCATGTCCGGTCCCCTGCGGGGGCGGTCCTCTTCACCTGACGCGGCACCGTGGGGAGGGGCCCGGGGGCACGCCGCCACGCGGTGGTGACCGCCGGGGTTCACCCGGTCGGGCCCCGCGCGTCGCGCGAATGGGGTCCGGCCGCGCGCGGG
>NZ_JAAGMD010000766.1 GCF_010548465.1 Streptomyces sp. SID14436
GCGTGGTCCCCGGCCGCGGCGCCGACCAGCGCCGCGCCCAGCACGTCGTCGGGCGCGTCGAGCAGCACCTCGTCGTCGTCCGGCAGCACGACGGCTCCGGCGGAGGGGGGCGCGGGACGCCGGAACCACCTGAGCCCGCGGATCCGGGACGAACGGGTGAAGCCGTGCAGCGAGGTCATGGTGTCGACCATTGAAAGACCGCAGGTCACAGCGGCGCCACCCCCTGCGCCGAAGTCGCGGAAGGTTGTACGCCGCACAGTCAAGGGGCGGCAAAATGGCACCCCTGCGGCACCACCCGTTCCCCGTGGCCCCGCGTCCGGCGCGCGCGGGGGCGCCGGTCAGTGGCGCCGCAGTGTGCGGGTGGCGCCCGCCGCGACCGTGGTGGCCAGGATCCAGCCCAGCAGGATGAACGCCGCCGCCAGCCACTGCCAGCCGCCCCGCAGCTGCCAGAACCCGACCTGCCCCAGGTCGATGACCGGCAGCAGCAGGTCGAGGGCGAACAGCGACGGGTTCCAGGCCGGGTGCTCCCCGCTCTTGATCGGCGGGTGGTGGGCGTGGGCGAAGGCCCAGGTCCCGCCCGCCCAGAGCACGGCCATCCACACGGCGGCCCGGCCCGGCCGGTACCCGTAGGCGACGGTCCAGTCCTGGGCGTACCCCCAGAGCTTGGCCGCCACCGGCTGGCTCTCGCGGCGGCGGCGCTGCTTGGCGAGCAGCACCTCGCGGGCGTCCTCGTCCTCGCCGCCCTCCCGCAGGACCGCGGCCAGCCGCTCGTAGGGCTCCGGGTTGTACTCGGCGCTCGCGGCGGCCACCCACCGCAGCCGCATCCGGAGCGGGAACGGCCCGCGCGGGACCAGGTTCTCGTAGGCGAAGCCGCCCATGTGCAGCCGGCCGGGGCCGGGCCAGCTGTCGGCGCGGTCCATCAGGTTGACCACCCGCGCCCCGGACAGCACCACCCTGCCGCGGGCCGGCCGCTCACCGAGGAAGCGCAGCTCGGACGTCTGCACCCGGCGCAGCGACAGCTCCTGGTCGTCGGTGAGGACGAACCGGGCCCGCTCGAAGTCGACCGCGTCCCCGAACCGGCCGTCGTCCAGGCGTATGCCGCCCCGGCAGTCGAAGCGCTGGATGCGCGTGCCGCGCGCCGGGGTCATGCCGCTGCGCGCCTGGGAGCCGAGCCCCGCGGGGGTGAGGTACAGCGAGCGTTCGACGGTCAGCTGCGGTGCGTTCAGCGCGAGCCGGGCGTGCGGGTTGTTCAGGCGGGCGCCGCGCAGGCTCAGCGAGACACCTATCTGCGCGCTGCGCAGGCTCAGCTCGCCGTGCGACTCCAGCATCTCCGCCGTCAGGTCCTGGCCCACCGTCATGCCGTCCGCGGCGATCGAGCGGCCGCTGCGGTCCCGGTGCACGACGGCCTGGTTGAGCAGCAGGTCCGTGCCGATCCGGGCGTCGGTGAGCCGTATGCCGCCCAGGAACCGGCAGCGCGGCAGGTGCAGGTCGCCCTCGGTGTGCAGCCGGGCCGCCTCAAGCCGGGGGACCGAGCAGTCCACCAGCCGCACCGTGGTGAAGCGGGCCTCCGGCAGCAGCACGTCCCGCTCGAAGCGGCACCCGCGCATCTCCAGGTACGGCACCACCACACCGCCCGCCAGGTCCAGCGTGCCGCTGATCCGCACCCCCACCAGCTTCAGCGAGGAGACCCGGCCGGTCAGCGCGGGCGGGCCGTCCAGCAGCAGCCAGCACACGACCCGCGCGCGGACCGTCCGCTCCGGTCCCCAGGGATGCACCCCGTGCGGGTCGTCGACGCCCGGGTCGCCGCTGCTCAGGTCGTAGACACTGCCGTTGCGGAAGGCCTGCCACATGCCCGCCTCCACGGGTGTCAGGTCCTCCGGCGTCTCTCCGCTGCGCGGCCCCGCCCCCTCGGTCACGGCTTTCCCCTCCCTCCCGCATACTCGCCGGTTCGGTCCTTCGTACAACCGGTGATGCCCGATACGGTGACGGGTTGAACACGGAACGTGAGATGAATGTGGTTCGCGTGTGCGGACGGTCACCGGAAGCGACCTGTATCAGCCATTGGAACGGGCGCACGGCCCCGGACGCGGGTCTGAGAGAATTGGTCCCGTGCTGCAACATTCCTTCCTGGCCCGAATCGATCTGCGTGGTGACGCCCTCCCCGAGGGCCCCGCGCTGCGCGACCTGCTGCCGCGCGCCGACTTCGACGTGGCGACCGCCCTGGACAAGGTGCGGCCGATCGCCGAGGCCGTGCATCATCGGGGCGACGCCGCGCTGATCGACTTCGCCGAGAAGTTCGACGGGGTGCGTCTGGAGTCCGTCCGGGTCCCGGCCCGGGCGCTCGCCGACGCCCTGGAGGGGCTCGACCCCGCCGTGCGCGCGGCCCTGGAGGAGTCCATCCGCCGCGCCCGGACCGTCCACCGCGAGCAGCGCCGCACCACCCGCACCACCCAGGTCGTGCCCGGCGGCACGGTCACCGAGAAGTGGGTCCCGGTCGACCGCGTGGGGCTCTACGCGCCCGGCGGCCGGTCCGTCTACCCGTCCTCCGTGATCATGAACGCGGTCCCGGCCCAGGAGGCGGGCGTCCCGTCGATCGCCCTCGCCTCCCCGGCCCAGGCCGGCTTCGGCGGGCTGCCGCACCCGACGATCCTCGCCGCCTGCGCCCTCCTCGGCGTCGACGAGGTGTACGCGGCGGGCGGCGCCACCGCCGTCGCGATGTTCGCGCACGGCACCGAGTCCTGCCCGCCGGCCACCATGGTCACCGGCCCCGGCAACATCTGGGTCGCCGCCGCCAAGCGCTACTTCACCGGGAAGATCGGCATCGACGCCGAGGCCGGTCCCACCGAGATCGCGATCCTCGCCGACGCCACCGCCGACCCGGTGCACGTCGCCGCCGACCTGATCAGCCAGGCCGAGCACGACCCGCTGGCCGCGGCCGTCCTGGTCACCGACTCCGTCGAGCTCGCCGACGCCGTCGACGAGGAGCTCACCCGGCAGGTCGCCGCCACCAAGCACATCGACGACCGGATCGTGCCGGCCCTGTCCGGCAAGCAGTCCGCCACCGTCCTCGTCGACGGCATCGACGAGGGCCTGCGCGTGGTCGACGCCTACGCCGCCGAGCACCTGGAGATCCAGACCGCCGACGCCGCCGCGGTCGCCGAACGCGTGCGCAACGCGGGCGCGGTCTTCGTCGGCCCCTGGGCCCCCGTCTCCCTCGGCGACTACGCGGCCGGCTCCAACCACGTCCTGCCCACCGGCGGCTGCGCCTGCCACTCCTCGGGCCTGTCCGTCCAGTCCTTCCTGCGGGGCATCCACATCGTCGACTACGGCCGGGACGCGCTGGCCGACGTCGCCCACCACGTGGTGACCCTGGCGGAGGCGGAGGACCTGCCCGCGCACGGCGCGGCGATCAAGGCGAGGTTCGGCTGGAAGGTACCGACGAGCAAGTGACCACCACCATCGACGATCTCCCCGTACGGGACGAGCTGCGCGGCAAGTCCCCCTACGGCGCGCCCCAGCTGGACGTGCCGGTACGGCTGAACACCAACGAGAACCCCTACCCACTGCCCGAGCCGCTCGTCGAGAGCATCGCCGAGCGGGTCCGCGAGGCCGCCCGGAACCTCAACCGCTACCCGGACCGGGACGCCGTCGAGCTGCGCACCCGGCTCGCCGCCTACCTCACGGACACCTCCGGACACCCCGTCGGCGTGGGCAACGTCTGGGCCGCCAACGGCTCCAACGAGGTCATCCAGCAACTGCTGCAGACCTTCGGCGGGCCCGGCCGCACCGCGATCGGCTTCGAGCCGTCGTACTCGATGCACGCCCTGATCGCCCGGGGCACCGGCACCGGCTGGATCTCCGGACCGCGGGGCGCCGACTTCTCCGTCGACCTCGCCGCCGCCGAGCGGGCGATCGCCGAGCACCGCCCCGACGTCGTCTTCGTCACCACGCCCAACAACCCCACCGGCAACGCCGTCCCGGCCGACACGGTCCGCGCGCTGTACGACGCGGCGCAGGCCGCCAGGCCGTCGATGGTGGTCGTGGACGAGGCGTACGTCGAGTTCAGCCACGGCGACTCGCTGCTGCCGCTGCTCGACGGCCGGCCGCACCTGGTCGTCTCCCGCACCATGTCCAAGGCGTTCGGCGCGGCCGGACTGCGCCTCGGCTACCTCGCCGCGCACCCCGCGGTCGTGGACGCCGTCCAGCTCGTCCGGCTGCCCTACCACCTGTCGGCGGTCACCCAGGCGACCGCCCTGGCCGCCCTGGACCACACCGACCTGCTGCTGAAGTACGTCGAGCAGCTGAAGGCGGAACGGGACCGGCTGGTCACCGAGCTGCGCGCCCTCGGGTACGAGGTGACCGAGTCGGACGCGAACTTCGTCCAGTTCGGCCGGTTCCCCGACGCGCACGCCGCCTGGCGCAGGATCCTCGACCGGGGCGTCCTGGTCCGGGACAACGGAGTACCGGGACACCTGCGGGTCACCGCGGGCACCCCGGCGGAGAACGACGCGTTCCTCGACGCGGTCCGTGACAGACAGTTGTTGACGGGGGACACCCCCACGTCCTCCCCGAAGGAGCAGAGCGCATGACCCGCGTAGGACGCGTGGAACGCACCACCAAGGAAACGACCGTCCTCGTCGAGATCGACCTCGACGGCACCGGGAAGACCGAGATCTCCACCGGTGTCGGCTTCTACGACCACATGCTCGACCAGATCGGCCGGCACGGTCTGTTCGACCTGACCGTGAAGACCGAGGGCGACCTGCACATCGACTCGCACCACACCATCGAGGACACCGCCCTCGCGCTGGGCGCCGCCTTCAAGCAGGCCCTCGGCGACAAGAAGGGCATCTACCGCTTCGGCAACTGCACGGTGCCCCTCGACGAGTCCCTCGCCCAGGTCACCGTCGACCTCTCCGGCCGCCCCTACCTCGTGCACACCGAGCCCGAGAAGATGGCGCCGATGATCGGCGAGTACGACACCACGATGACCCGGCACATCCTGGAGTCCTTCGTGGCCCAGGCCCAGGTCGCGCTGCACGTCCACGTGCCCTACGGGCGCAACGCGCACCACATCGTCGAGTGCCAGTTCAAGGCCCTCGCCCGTGCCCTGCGCTACGCCAGTGAGCGCGACCCGCGGTCCGCGGGCATCGTGCCGTCCACGAAGGGCGCCCTGTGAACGGCCTGTCCACCCTCCTGATCGTCGTCGGCCTGTTCTTCGTCGGCGGCGTCATCTCCTTCATCAAGCAGGGGCTGCCCAAAGGCGTGACCGCGGTGCTCGGCATCGGCGCCGCGCTGTGCCTCCTCGCGGGCGTCCTCAGGCTGGAGGTGTGACGTGAGCACCACCAAGAAGGTGGTGGTCTTCGACTACGGCTTCGGCAACGTCCGCTCGGCCGAACGGGCCCTCGCCCGCGCCGGGGCCGACGTCGAGATCACCGGCGACTACGACCGGGCGATGAACGCCGACGGGCTGCTGGTCCCCGGCGTCGGCGCCTTCGCCGCCTGCATGAAGGGCCTCAAGGAGGCCCGCGGCGACTGGATCGTCGACCGCCGGCTGGCCGGCGGGCGCCCCGTCATGGGCATCTGCGTCGGCATGCAGATCCTCTTCGCCCGCGGCATCGAGCACGGCGTGCGCACCGAGGGCCTCGACGAGTGGCCCGGCTCCGTCGAGCCGCTGAAGGCCGACGTCGTGCCCCACATGGGCTGGAACACCGTGGACGCGCCGGAGGGCTCCGAGCTGTTCGCCGGCCTGGACCGGGACGCCCGGTTCTACTTCGTGCACTCCTACGCCGTGCACGACTGGTCCTTCGAGGCCCAGAACCCGGCGATGCGCCCGCCCGCGGTCACCTGGGCCACCCACGGCGAGCGCTTCGTGGCCGCCGTGGAGAACGGCGCCCTGTGGGCCACCCAGTTCCACCCCGAGAAGTCCGGCGACGCCGGCGCCCAGCTCCTCACCAACTGGATCGGAACCCTGTAGCGACATGGCCAAGCTCGAACTCCTCCCCGCCGTCGACGTCCGCGACGGCCAGGCCGTCCGCCTCGTGCACGGCGAGTCCGGCACCGAGACCTCCTACGGCTCCCCGCTCGACGCCGCCCTCGCCTGGCAGCGGGCCGGCGCCGAATGGCTGCACCTGGTCGACCTGGACGCCGCGTTCGGCACCGGGAACAACCGGGAGCTGATCGCCGAGGTCACGGCCGCCATGGACCTCAAGGTGGAGCTGTCCGGCGGCATCCGCGACGACGACACCCTGGCCGCCGCGCTCGCCACCGGCTGCACCCGCGTCAACCTCGGCACGGCCGCCCTGGAGACGCCCGAGTGGGTCGCCCGCGTCATCGCCGAGCACGGCGACCGGATCGCCGTCGGTCTGGACGTGCGCGGCACCACCCTGCGCGGCCGCGGCTGGACCCGCGACGGCGGCGACCTGTACGAGACGCTGGAGCGCCTCGACAAGGAGGGCTGCGCCCGCTACGTCGTCACCGACATCGCCAAGGACGGCACCCTCCAGGGCCCCAACCTGGAGCTGCTGAAGAACGTGTGCGCCGCCACCGACCGCCCGGTCGTCGCCTCCGGCGGCGTCTCCTCGCTGGACGACCTGCGCGCCATCGCCGGCCTCGTCCCGCTCGGCGTCGAGGGCGCCATCGTCGGCAAGGCCCTGTACGCCAAGGCGTTCACCCTGGAAGAGGCGCTGGAGGCCGTGGCCCGATGACATCCGATGCCGTGCGGCGCGTGCAGAGCCGGAACCCCTACGAGGACACCTTCGGCTTCGCACGGGCCGTCGCGGCGGGGGACCGCGTCCTCGTCGGGGGCACCACCGCCTTCCGGGGCGACGTGCTGCACGGCGAGGGCGACCCCTACGAACAGGCCAAGGAGGCCTTCACCCTCGCCCTGGAGGCGATCGGTGAGTTCGGGCTCGGCCCCGGGGCGGTGATCCGCACCCGGGTGCACCTCGCGCACTCCCGGGACATCGACGCCGCCGGCCGCGCCCACAAGGAGCTGTTCGACCCGGTGCGCCCGGTCACGACCTTCCTCGTGGTGGAGGGTTTCGTCGACTCGCGCGTGCTGGTGTCGGTGGAGATCGAAGCATTCAGAGGAGCCGTGGACTCATGACCCTGGCGGTCCGAGTCATCCCCTGCCTGGACGTGGACAACGGCCGGGTCGTCAAGGGCGTGAACTTCCAGAACCTGCGGGACGCGGGCGACCCCGTCGAGATGGCCAAGGTGTACGACACCGAGGGCGCCGACGAGCTGACGTTCCTGGACATCACCGCCTCGTCGGGCAACCGCGAGACCACCTACGACGTGGTCCGGCGCACCGCCGAACAGGTGTTCATCCCGCTCACGGTGGGCGGCGGCGTCCGCACCGCCGAGGACGTGGACCGGCTGCTGCGGGCGGGCGCCGACAAGGTCGGCGTCAACACCGCGGCGATCGCCCGCCCGGACCTCATCCGGGAGATCGCCGAGCGCTTCGGCCGCCAGGTCCTGGTGCTGTCGGTGGACGCCCGCCGCACCCCGGCCGGCTCGGACGGCCCCGCCTACGAGGTGACCACCCACGGCGGCCGTCGCGGCACCGGCATCGACGCCGTCGAGTGGGCCCACCGGGCGGCCGAACTGGGCGCCGGCGAGATCCTGCTCAACTCCATGGACGCCGACGGCACCAAGGACGGCTACGACCTGGAGATGATCACCGCGGTCCGGGGGCACGTCACGGTCCCGGTGATCGCCTCCGGCGGCGCCGGCCGGCTCGACGACTTCGCTCCCGCCGTCGAGGCCGGCGCGGACGCGGTCCTGGCCGCCTCCGTCTTCCACTTCGGCGACCTGCGCATCGGCGAGGTCAAGGACAGCCTGCGCCGGGCGGGCCACCCGGTCCGCTGACGCCGGCCGGGCTCAGATGCCGAGCTGCTTGGTCTCCCGCAGCTTGGTGATCGCGTCGGCGTCGCCGTCCAGGTCCACCTTGGCGGCGCTCTGCCGGCCGTAGGCGAACAGCACCAGCTCGGACGGCTCGCCGGTCACCGTCACCACCGGGGTGCCCCGGTGGGCGACGACCGTCTGGCCGTCCGGGCGGCGCAGCACCAGACCCGTCGGCACCGAGCGGCCCATCAGCCGGGCGGTGCGCTCCAGCCGCGACCACAGGGCGTTCTGGAACACCGGGTCGAGCTCCCGCGGCGACCAGTCCGGCTGCGCCCGGCGGACGTCCTCGGTGTGCACGTAGAACTCGACGATGTTCGACATCTCGTCGACCTGTTTGAGGTTGAAGGGCGAGAAGCGGGGCGGGCCGGTACGGATGAGCTGGATCAGCTCCTCGTACGGCTTGGCGGTGAACTCCGCCATCACCCGCTCCAGACGGGGAGCGAGCTGCTTGACCAGCATCCCCCCGGCGGCGTCGGGGCGGCGCTCGCGCACCACCACATGGGCGGCCAGGTCCCGGGTCCGCCATCCCTCGCACAGGGTGGGCGCCTCGGGCCCGGCGGTCTCCAACAGATCGGCCATGAGAAGTCGTTCACGCTTGGCATGGGTCGACATGACAGTCAGCCTACGGCCGGCCACGCGCCGCGCCCACCTGTCGCCCTCCCACCCGGCCGGGCCCGGCGGCCGCCGCGGGGCGCGGCCCGCGCGTGTGACCTCCCTGTGGACGCATGCCGTGCCGGCCCGCCCGGCGCGGCACAATGGCCCCCATGACCAGCACGTCCCGGCCCAGCCCGCTCGCCCCCGAGATCGCCGCGCGCCTCAAGCGGACCCCCGACGGCCTCCTGCCCGCCATCGCCCAGCAGTACGACACCGGAGAGGTGCTGATGCTGGGCTGGATGGACGACGAGGCGCTGCACCGCACCCTCACCACCGGCCGCTGCACCTACTGGTCCCGCAGCCGCGGCGAGTACTGGGTCAAGGGCGACACCTCCGGCCACGTCCAGTGGGTGCGGTCGGTCGCCCTGGACTGCGACGCCGACACCCTGCTGGTCAAGGTCGACCAGGTCGGCGCCGCCTGCCACACCGGGGCCCGCACCTGCTTCGACGCCGACGTGCTGCTGCGGGACGGCGATCACCGCGTCCCCGGCTCCGGTCAGTAGGGTCAGCCGTCATGGACCTCGAGACGTTCCGCAAGCTGGCCACCGACCGCCGCGTCATCCCGGTCACCCGCAAGCTGCTCGCCGACGGCGACACACCGGTGGCGCTCTACCGCAAGCTGGCCGCCGAACGGCCCGGCACCTTCCTGCTGGAGTCGGCGGAGCAAGGGCGCTCCTGGTCCCGGTACTCCTTCGTCGGGGTCCGCAGCGCCGCCACCCTCACCGAGCGTGACGGCCGGGCCCACTGGCAGGGCACCCCGCCGGTCGGCGTCCCCGTCGAGGGGGACCCCCTGGCCGCCCTGCGCGCCACCCTCCAGACCCTGCACACCCCGCGCGACCTCGCCGACGACCTGGGCCTGCCGCCCTTCACCGGCGGCATGGTCGGCTACCTCGGCTACGACGTCGTGCGCCGCCTGGAGAAGGTCGGCGCCGGCGAGCGCGACGGCACCGACCCGACCAGCGTGCCCGAGCTGACCATGCTCCTCACCAGCGACCTCGCCGTCATGGACCACTGGGAGGGCGCCGTCTGGCTGATCGCCAACGCGATCAACCACAACGACCTGGAGACCGGCGTCGACGAGGCGTACGCCGACGCGGTGGCCCGCCTGGACGCCATGCAGGCCGACCTCACCCGGGCGGTCGCCCAGCCCCCGGCCCTCCTGCCGCCCTCGGAACTGCCCGCGTACACCGCCCGGTGGGGCGGCGAGGAGTTCCAGGCGGCCGTCGAGGACATCAAGGAGCGCATCCGGGCCGGCGAGGCCTTCCAGGTGGTCCCCTCGCAGCGCTTCGAGACGCCGTGCACGGCGACCGCCCTGGACGTCTACCGGGTCCTGCGGGCCACCAACCCGTCGCCGTACATGTACCTGTTCCGCTTCGACGGCTTCGACGTGGTCGGTTCCTCCCCCGAGGCACTGGTGAAGGTCGAGGACGGCCGCGCCCTGGTCCACCCCATCGCCGGCACCCGCTGGCGGGGGGCGACCCCGCAGGAGGACCAGGCGCTCGCCGACGAGCTGCTCGCCGACCCCAAGGAGCGGGCCGAGCACCTGATGCTGGTCGACCTGGGCCGCAACGACCTCGGACGGGTCTGCGAGCCCGGCTCGGTCGAGGTCGTCGACTTCATGTCGATCGAGCGGTACTCCCACGTCATGCACATCGTCTCGACGGTGACCGGGCAGGTCGCGTCCGGCCGCACCGCCTTCGACGTGCTCACCGCCTGCTTCCCCGCGGGCACCCTGTCGGGCGCGCCCAAGCCCCGGGCGCTGCAGATCATCGACGAACTGGAGCCGTCCCGGCGCGGCCTGTACGGCGGCGCCGTCGGCTACCTCGACTTCGCCGGCGACTCCGACACGGCCATCGCCATCCGCACCGCCCTGCTCCGCGAGGGCACGGCCTACGTGCAGGCGGGCGCGGGAATCGTCGCCGACTCCGACCCCGTCGCCGAGGACACCGAGTGCCGCAACAAGGCGGCGGCGGTGCTGCGCGCCGTGCACACCGCGAACCGGCTGGGAACGCCCTGAGCCGAACCCCGGGTGACACATCGCCCGGGGTTCGCGCGATAGTGGAGGGCGTGACTGCTGTACCTCACCCCCGTTCCGAAGCCGCCGGCCCCTCCCGGGCCGGCCGCCGCAGCCTCGCCCTCGCCCTGCTGAGCGGCGCCGCGGGCGCGGCCGTGGCCCTGCTCGCCACCCGGCAGCAGTGGTCGGAGGGCACCGCGACGGTGGCCGGCGGCGCCTTTCCCCTGACCGCCCG